>PXDP01000152.1 GCA_003565035.1 PVC group bacterium
GGTTCAGGGTTCAGGGTTCAGGGTTCAGGGTTCAGGGTTCAGGGTTCAAGGTTCAGGGTTCGAGGTCGCATTCCGCACTCGTCACTCGGCACTCCGCACTCCCCCTCACCTCACCCGCTGTCCGGCTTTGATGAGCTTGAGTAGCACGATCAGGATCACAAACCCGCCCAGCACATAAGCGATGATGCGCGGATTGGCCAAAAGATACGCGAAAAACTGCTGCTCCACATCGGGTCCGTCGCGGGTGAACTCCTCTTCGTGGAAAAGGGTGTCGCTCCAAAGCACGTCCAGCGTGCCCGCCGCGAGCACCGCGAGCTGGACCTCGGCGCTGATCTTAAAGCGTTCCTGATTGATCGTGCCCGGAAGTTCTTCCAAAAACAGATCCCGCACCGCGCCTACCAGCACGGCGTCGGCGGTTTCGGGGCTGGTCAGCATTGCGGTGCGGGCCTCGGCTTCGGTGCGCAAGGCCAGTTCGCGGGGGGTGATCCCGGCGCGGCTGACCGCGTCGCGGGTGAGTTGGGTGATGTAGCGGTCCACATCGCCGCTGAGCGGCACAATGGCAATGTGGCTCAGAGAGCCCAGCCGGGCAGACCGGGACATGGATTCGTCCGCACGCTGCATAAGTGAGCGGAGCACCTGCCGGGCCTCGGGCGTAATCTCCACCAACCCCTGAACGTTTTCGGGCAGATAAACACGGCGGACAAAATTGTCCCCCCACACATGCCGATTGGTCTCCAGATCGTAAAGATGCAGGGTAAACTCCACCATCACCCGGCGGCTGTCGAAGCTGGCGTCCACCAACTCGTAGGTCATGAGCCGCTGGGCGAGCTGGAGCTTTCCAAATTCGTTCAGGAATGCTGAATCCAGCACGCCGACACGCTCTGAACCCTTGACCTCCTGAACCTCGATCATGGCCACGGCATTATCCCAAATCGAACGCTCCAGCGCCTCCACGGCTGGAAATCCGGCGTTGGTAAGGGCGATCTTGAGCTGCCCCTCCAAATACTGTTCCCAAGGGGCCAACGACGGGGCATCCGTAAGCATCTCCCCGGGAGGCAGCAGGGTGATTGGCCTTTCGGTGTCAAGCCCGGCGGCTTGGAGGGCTTCGGTGACGGCGGGCATACTTTCACGCAGCACCTGGCGGACTGCCTCGGGCAGGGCCTGGCCGGTAACGGGCAACTGCATTAGCAGAAGCGTAAAACTAACATAGATAAGCGAGATTTTCATTTCAGGACTCCCTCTGGGTTAAAAACGGATGTTCAAATCAGGATGTATGCCGAGCGCCGTTTCCAGACCTTCCGGAAATGCGTCAGACAAATGCAGGATCGAAAACGTCAATTGCCTCGCCTCACGGTTTCGTCCGGTCAGCTGCACCATCAGCACCCCGTCCATTTCGCGCACGGCGGCGATAAACTCGTTCGGATAAGCGTCAAACCCGCGCATACGCAGCCTGGGAATGGTGATGGTAATCTTCTGTGCGGTCAGATTTTCCGCGCCGCTCCGGACAGATTCCCGAATCATGGGCCCGAGCGATCCGGCGAGATCATTTCCCAGATCGCGGATGGCCGCCGATTCCCCCAGCGTACGCTTCCCCTCCGCCTCCACCCGGCGGACCGCCAGCACAGGGCGTCTCGGATCGTACTCCGCCGTGACCCGCGTTTCCGCTGCTCCATTAAGGGTGAAATAATTTCCCGTCTGGTCAAACGTATCCACCTCGACGTCAATGACCACCATCAGCATCGCGTTCCGCCGGTCCAGTTGAAATCCTTCCTCCAGCAGAGCCGATTCCAGCCTCGCGGGCAGCTGCGCCGCGAGCGAACGTCCCTGCGGTGTATCGGGCACCGCCTGAATTTGCATACCCACATTCAACTGACCCGGCCCCAGAAAGGCACTGGGATCTGCCGGTTCAATGCCGTTATGCCCTCCAGTTGTCCGGCAGCCGGTGTTCACAGACAAAAGCAGCGCGAAGATCATCCATCCTGCTCCGGAAATCCGTTTGGATACGGGAGCCCTTTTCGTTCTTGTTGTTTTCATCAGTATACACCTTCTTATTTACGGGTGAACCCGGCAGGGGCATAGGCTGTCACCGAAATGTCACAACCGCCTGCCTGAATATTTTCTCCAATTTCCAGGGGCGCATTCCGGTTTTCAGGCAGAAAACCGTTTGACGCCCGTTTGATTCTAAACTCCGGAAAATCTGACATCAACTCCCGCAGGTCGCAGACCCCGTCCAGGATCACATACATTTCCAGACTGCTCATGCCGTCCTGCCTGCGGATAAAAGTCCATGCGGGCCTGCGCTCTTTCCCCGGCAGCGCTTTTGCGGTGCGCACCCGCAACGTTCTGGGCGAAGTGGGGGCGTCCGTGCCCAAGCCCAGAAGACAGGTGGACTTCGGGCGCAACTCGATGCCTTCCACCGGAACCGCGCGTCCATCCAGAAACGTGCCGTTAGAACTTCTCCGCCCGAAACCGCTCCCGTCCAAAAGCATGAGGCGATCCTCCAGCATCTGGAAACGGAGGTGCGTGGAGCTGATCTGGATGGTGCTTCCTCTATCCACTTGTAAATCCGGAAGAAAGACTCGAAAGAGGAGGTCGGAAGTCTCGCGGGTTCGCCCCAATGCCAATGAGGGGCCATGCAGAAGATGCAACCGGACATTCCCTGGAAAATGCAGAGGGCGCACGTCAAGTCCGCCGGGCAC
>PXDP01000007.1 GCA_003565035.1 PVC group bacterium
GCATGCCCAGGGGCGCGAGGACGGGATGGACTTTGGTGCCTTGAACATCGCTCCATTGCGTGGGCTGTTCGCGCACCGGAAACCCGGCGCGGCGGATCTGGTAGAGCAAATCCACGTCAAACGCCCACTGGGTGGCACCGATACGGGGCAGGACGGCTTGCGCCACAGTTCGGCTCATGGCTTTGGCCCCGCACTGGGTGTCGGTAAGCCGCAACCCGAAAAGGAGGCGGACCGTGCGGTTGAAGATCCGGGAGCCAATGCGGCGGGAGAGGGGCTGTGGGGTCGGGATTACACTTTCGGGCAGCCAGCGCGAGGCGACAAGAATTTCATCGCCATGGAGTGCTTGGACCAGGTTGAGAAGGGCGTCCGGCGCGGTGGACCCATCCGCATCCACAAAAGCAAGGGTCTCCCCCTTGGCCTCCATCATCCCCCGGATCAGCGCCCCGCCTTTCCCGACCGGCTCGGGAATCTCAATCAAGCGGAGATGCGGAAAACGGGGCAGAAATTCCGAGGTGATCATGGAACCGGTGCCGTCGCTGGACCCGTTGACCACAATGAGGATCTCGCAGTCCGGCGGCCGCAACCGTTCTGCATAGGCCTCCAGCATGGGGGCAATCCGGTGGCGCTCGTTGTAGGCCGGGATGAGAAGGCTGAGCTGCAAGGGGGTCAGTAATTGCGTTTCAGAAACTCTTTGGCGAGCGCCAGATACGCGCCGGCACCGGTGGAGACGGGGGCGTAACCGAAGATACTCAGACCGTGGCTGGGGGCTTCGCTGAGGCGGACGTTCCGGGGAATGACCGCCTTGTAGACACCCTCGGCAAAGTGACGGCGGACCTCATCGACCACGTCTTTGGAGAGATTGGTGCGGGTGTCGAACATGGTGAAGAGAATGCCGTCGAGCCGGAGGTCGGGATTGGTGGATTCCTGAAGGGTGAGAACCATGTCGGTAATCACACTCAGGCCTTCGAGGGCATAGTATTCGCATTGCAGGGGTACGAGGAGATTGTCGGCCGCAGTAAGCGCGTTGAGGGTGATCAGACCCAGCGATGGCGGACAGTCCAGAAAAATATAGTCGTACAGATTCTGTTCCCGGACGGGTTCCAGCGCTTCTTTGAGCCGGGTCAAATAGTCGTCCATGCGCGCGATTTCGATTTCCGCTCCGGCAAGATCCAGTTCGGATGGGGCGATCCACAGTTTTTTTTGATCGGTGGCCTGGGTGATGTCCTCCAGAGAGGCTTCCCCCACGAGCACCTGATAGATGCTGGGCGAGGTCCGTTTGTCGAGTCCCAGACCGGAGGTGGCATTCGCCTGGGGGTCCAGATCGATCAGGAGGACTTTTTTACCGAGCGCGGCAACCGCGGCGGCAAGGTTAATGGACGTCGTGGTTTTTCCCACGCCGCCTTTCTGATTGGCAACAGCGGTGACAAAGCATTTTTTCATGGCCATTGACTACGGTTTCGTATCCGGCTTGGCAAGCGCATCTTTGAGACTTTCTTTTTCAGTTGGATTGTGTTTAAAGCGTCTTGTTTTATTCATTGGTCCAACTGTTTCATATGAACAATCACGATTCCCAGTCCGGTTCCGGTGCCGATGCGCCCCGCAAAAACCTGCTGCGTCATCACGAATTGAAGCGTGAGCGCGAGCCGTCCCCGCCTCCGGAGGATGTCCCGCCCGACGGGCCGGACGCGGATCTGCCCTCCTCCACATCCCTGAAAGCCGCATTGGCCCGGGCGAATCTTCTGGAGGAGCCCAATCCATCGGCATCAGCCAGCGCGTCAGTTCCCGGAGAATCCCCCGGGCCGGATGCTCCGGTTCGTTCCTCCCTGCCCCTGGCGCTGGCCCGGGCGAATGAAAGCCGGAAACTCCCGCCCAAGCCCATTGAGGAGCAGGACGAAGTTCTGGAAAGCGAGGAAAAGGGGAACGGGGGCTCGCTTACCGATTTTTTGTTCAGCTTTGGCAGTTTCTCCGACCGGCTCCATCCTCTGCGCGGCTGGGGACTGTTCAGTGTTTTTTATGTTCTGACCGTTCTGATTCTGGGGCATGGTCTTGCCATACATTGCCTGTCCTGCCATCCCGGCGCCCTCCGGGTAAGTGATCAAATGGGTTTCTGGGCCGCTCAGCTTGGCCGCGCCTTCGGGATCGGTGTCGGACTGACTTTATTCCTTGCTGTCCTTGCCTTGCTGCTTTACCGGGCGGCCAAGGGCTCACCCCCGTTTCTCTGGGTTTTTAAAATCGTGGTCTATGCGCTGATGCCTGTGACGTTTGCGCGGATTTATCTGTTGCTGGATCTTTCGGAGGTCGGCTTGGAAGCCTATGTCCGGGGATACCGACCGGAACACTGGCTGTTCCTGGGACGAATTGTTTTTTCGATCACCGGCGTCTGGTTTGCTATCCGATTGATTCAGAGTGCGGCCAGTCGCCATTGTCAGGCCCGTGCGCAAAGCATGATCTTGCCCATGATGATGTTTATCCTCATCGGACTGGGGCTGCTTTGGGGTCACCCTCTGATTCTGAATGTCACAGGCCGTGAGGCGTTGTCGCGGGAATTGCGGGAGGCGGAGAAACAGTTCCTGGGCTTGAACCCGGAGGCATCCGAAGCGGTTGAACGTCTGGGGCGCCGGGGAACCTATGAATGGTCCCATGCATTAAAAACCGATTTTTACCGTTTGCGGGGGGAAGTCCGGTTTTTGGAAGGCAA
>PXDP01000027.1 GCA_003565035.1 PVC group bacterium
CGGATTCCGTTCTCGAACTCACCCCCGACTGGGTCGGCCCCACCCACAACCGCAACGAGGGCATCATCGGCGAGGGGGTGGATCTCAATCTCGAGCATGTCAAAGACATGCGGAAATCCTCGCTGCTGTTTCATCTCACCCAGCACCTGCTCTACCACCATTGGCGGAATCCCGGCGAGGAGCCCAAGCTGCATCTGTTCGGTCAAATGAAACGCATCGCCAAGCAATGGTTGGACAGCAGCCTGGTGTGCAAGGGCGACACCTACCCCGCGCAGCTCCTCTACAAAGAACTCGCCGACGAAGCCTGCAACCGCATCACCGCCGCCATCACCAGCACCATGATGGACCGCAGCCCCGTCAAGGCCATGCTCGATCCCTACAATCCCACCGGATCCAGCCGCTTTATCAATTTCCGCACCTCCAAAACCAATCGATGGGAAACCGCCGCCGACAACTGTCATGTCAACTGGGTGGTGCTCGACAGCGACTGGGAGGGCGAATTCTGCCGCGTAGCCGAGGAACATCCCAAAGTCCTGGCCTACGTCAAAAACCACGGACTCGGCCTGGAGGTCCCCTACAAATACGGTTCCGAAACCCGGCGTTATCTGCCCGACTTCATCGTGTGGGTCGACGACGGCCACGGCCCAGAGGATCCCCTCAACCTGGTGGTCGAAATCAAAGGCTACCGGCGTGAGGACGCCAAAGACAAAAAACTTACCATGGACAGCTACTGGATCCCCGGCGTCAACCACCTTGGCACCTACGGCCGCTGGGCCTTCGCCGAATTCACCGACGTGTGGGAAATGGGCGCCGATTTCGAGAAAGAAGTCGAATGCCGGTTCGGGGAGATGGTGGAGGTTGTGCTGGAATCCACATGGGAAGAGGTGTCCGTATGACCAACCAGCCCTCAAAAGATACAAAGCAAAGCGTGGAGTCTCAACCGCCCGCGGAGAGGGTGGAATCCTCCATTGTGAAGGTGCGGGAACAGCGCGTGATCCTGGATGCGGACCTGGCGCGTCTCTATGGCGTTGAGACAAAACGATTGAATGAGCAGGTGAAACGAAACGCGGCGAAGTTTGGAGATGCCTATGTGTTCCGTTTGACCAAGCAGGAGCACGACGCTTTGAAGTCGCAATCTGCGACCTCAAAGCCGGGACGGGGAGGAACCCGGTACCCGCCCTGGGCCTTCACCGAACACGGGGTGGTAATGGCCGCCACCGTGTTGGACAGCGCACAGGCCGTCGAGGCCAGCAAATTGATTGTAGAAGTGTTCGTAGAGGTCAAGCAGCGGATCGATGCGGGAGTTGGCATGATCCCGGGGCGGGAGGGTGAGCCTGTAGGAACGGCTGCTTTGGGAAAACTGGCGGTTGGCGGTCGGGGAATCGAACGTCTCCAAAGAGCCTTGGATCATGTGCTGGATTCAGTGGTGGATGTGGAACAACAGAAGACCGTCCGGGACGAAGCCCGACACCTGATCTCTGAATCGATTCAAAATTTGAAAGACCGATTGAAAAAACAGGGCCTGGAGAATGCGGAGATTGAGGCTCGGGTGGTCAAGCTACTCGCCGAGACGGAGAAGGAAAAAGCGGCGGCTGCGAAAACCAGAGCGGAATCGGAACAAATCGAATTCGCCACGATTGTGAAAAAGTTGCGTCTCTTGCTGGAAGCGCATCGCGCCATGGAATCAGCGGGCATGGATCGTTTTCTCGAAGTTCTCAGCGAAATGGATAAATAGACCATGATTGCGATCCCATATCCATCTTTATACATGAGGCACAAATCGCCATCCTGCCCTTTTGCCGATCATATCGATAAAAGCCGTATTTCATGCTTGAACCGACTGGTTTCATGCGGTTTTAATGAAACGTATCCGCCCCTTGAAAGTACGTCCGCCCATCGATCCGGGTGTGAACGAAATCCAGGGGCTCTTTTTGTGGATGCCCTGCTTAGCTTTGTGGATGCCCTGCTTAGCGGGGAACGGGATTCTCCGCGTACCCTCGGCCTGAAGGCCGGGGAGGTGAAGCCTCGTGAACGAGGAACTCCGAACCAACTTTCCGCCCCCATCTTCCATCTTCAATCTCCCATCTTCTAATCCCCATGCCCGCCAAAAAGAAACCCAAGACCCCGAAATCCGTCAAAACCCTCACCCACGCGGAGGAGCGGCGGCGGAACATTCCCACCGCCGAATACCAGTCCATGGTGGAGAAGGGCAATCCCGATCCGCTGATGGTGGCCTACGCGCGCCGCAATCCCGATCTGGATCCGCAGTTGGTGTGGCGGGGCAAGGATGTCCAGGACTGGTCCGACCTGGTGGTGCCCGCCCCGCCGCTGTACATCCAGGAGAAGGTGCATCCCAAAGTGCTGATCGACGACCTGAAGCGGGTCAGCGCCTCCCACCCCTCTCCCACTGGGAGAGGGGCCGGGGGTGAGGGTGTGCAACTGGACTTGTTTGGCGATTTCAACGGGGTGCCGGAAGGGGCGGAGAAAACCGAGTTTTACGCCCACGACCAGAACTGGTCCAACCGCATGATCCTCGGCGACTCCATGCAGGTCATGGCCTCCCTGGCCGAACGCGAGGGTCTGCGCGGCAAGGTGCAGTGCATCTACCTCGACCCGCCCTACGGCATCAAATTCAACTCAAACTTCCAGTTGTCCACCACCTCCCGCGACGTCAAGGACGGCAAGGCCGAACAC
>PXDP01000342.1 GCA_003565035.1 PVC group bacterium
AATGGTCCCCGGCCCCGTTATATCAGCGATTTCGAAGGTCTGGCCTGCCGCAATGTTCACGGAGGGGGAAATTTTCCACCCCTGGCCCAGATCGCGGGCACAATTTTCACCGGTGCCGGTGGTCGCCATACCTCCTTTTCCTTTTTCTCCGGTGAAGTTTTCAGGACTGATGGAGCGTGATTCGGCATGGTCGAGAAGACTCAGGTTTTGCATATTCATTTTTGTCTCTGATTATTGGAGTGAAGAAGTCAGGGTTTAACCTAAACCGTAAACAGTTCCCTGCCTTCCGGGGTGTAACGTGCGAGCGTGTAGTGTTCCTGCTGGAAAGCAATGCGATTGTGAACGGGATACCGGGGCCATGCATCCGGAAGAAACGGATCCTCGGCAACAGCAAGCCACTTTTCGAGTTGCTCCGCCAAATGCTTTTTCGTCTCGGCGTATGCCGGGTCGTGAATCAGGTTGTTTTGTTGAAGCGGGTCGGTCTGGCGGTCAAAGAGCAACCACTCCCCTTCTCCATTCACCGAATAGGTGTATCGCTTACTCCGCACCGTCCGGTGTGGGCAGACTTCGTGGCTGAGGTGTCCGAGTTTTTGGGATGCGAAATAGTTCCGCGGAAAGCTGTTGAACAGAATCAACTGGGTTTCGGGATCAGGACCGTCACCGCCCTGCATCACGCCGGAGAAATCGAACCCCGTGCAGTCGGTTCCGGGTTCAATGCCGGCCAGCCCGCAGAGCGTGGGCACCAGGTCCATGGTGCCAAGGTTGTGGTCGAAAGAAGCCCCCTCGGGAACACGGCCAGGCCATCGGACCAAAAAGGGAACGTTCGCGGATTCCTCGTAGGGATTGCATTTGTTGTAATGACCGTTGGACCCAAAGCTGCTGCCGTGGTCGGACGTGTACACCAGCACCGTTTCCTCCGCGAGGCCCTCCCGGTCCAGGTAGTCCATCACCCGGCCCAGCTCGCGGTCCACGGCGCTGATGTGCGCGAGGTAGTGGCGGTAATTCCGTCGGTTCTCTCCGGATTTCACACTCTCGTCCGCGTTTTTGCGGAATCTCAGTTCCTCGTCCGGATACAGATCCAGACATTCTTCCGGCGCATCGTCCCAGCGGTAATGCGGAGGATTCACAGACAGCATTAGTAGGAACGGCTTATCCTGGTTTTTTGCGTCCTCCATGAATGCCAGCGCCTGATGGGTCATGCCGGTGGCATTATATCCTTCTTCGGTATGGAAGGGTTCGTCCGCATTCGCATCGCGCACCTCCGTATGCCAGTGGTCGTCTCCATAAAGCCAGTGCTGAAATACATCGAACCCCGCCTCTTTGCAGGTTTGGTTCATCAGGTGCCATTTTCCCACGTAGCCGGTGTGGTATCCACCCGCCTTGAACATTTTGGCGATGGTGGGGACCTCCTTCCCCAGCCGTTCCACACCCTCTTTGGTCCAGTGATTACTGACATATCCGTTCTGATGCGGCCACTGACCCGTGAGCAGAATGCCACGGTACGGGGTGCAGACCGGGGAGGTGCTGCAGCAGTTCGGAAATTGCGCCCCCTCTTCCGCAAGACGGGTCATACTGGGCGCGTGCACTTCCGGCGCGTCCGTGAACGGCAGGCTGCACCGCCGGTGTTCGTCGCTGAAAAAGAAAACGATGTTGGGTTTTGGGTTCATGGGTTTTTCGCTAAGAATCCTGTTGAATATAAAGTTTGATCTAAGTAACTTTTCCCCATGTCCCGTCAAGAGAATCCTGATTTGAACACCCCCGCTGCACTCTGCAACCGGATGCGGCCATGAAATCCCTGCGACTGGACCCCCATGACCACGCCTGAACTCACCCCGTTTTTTGAAAACCGCCGCGCGGCGGTGAGTCTGACCTTTGACGATGGCTTCAAGCAGGAGGTGGAGGACGCGCTGGCCACGCTGGACCCCTTGGGGCTCAAGGGTACTTTCTTTCTGATTCCTTTGAGAATGACAGCGGAAAACCATCCGCCGAATGTTGTGGACTGGGACCGTGTGGCTGACATGCATACACGGGGTCATGAAATCGGAACCCATGGCACCATTGCCGAAAAATTGCACGAGGTTCCCCTGGAACGGCTGGAATTCCTGGTCAACGAATCGTGGCGCATCTTGAAAGACATGACAGGCGAGGCCCCGGTGAGTTACGCGGCTCCCGGCGGGTCGAAGCCCGGTGACCGCGAGGCGGCAGTGATTCACCGGAACCACCGCTACATCCGCAACACGCGTTATTTGACAGGGCCCGTCCGCATCCCGCACTATGGAAATACAGATCAGCGCACCTGGGTGGAGGAAGATGCCCGGCGGGACATCGAAGCCTCCATGGAAAACGGGGAGTGGGTGATTCCCATCATCCATTCCATTGAAGGGACGGACCCGAATCCGGAACATCCGCTCAGCGTACGGGTGATGTGTGACGAGTCCTCCATCTTCAAAGCCTTTGAAGGAGACCGTGAACTTCAAGTCCACCGGAAACAGGATCAGGCCTGGGTCAATGTCAACAAAGGAAATTCGCCCGTGAGAATTACAAAGGCATCCTCCAACGGATAAAAAACATGTTTTTTGGCAACCGCGAATACACGCGAAGGTATGCGGAATTATTCTTTCCCCCAACACTTCGCGTTGATTCGCGTGCCTTCGCGGTTATTTATTTCCCAAGGCCATGTTCCG
>PXDP01000266.1 GCA_003565035.1 PVC group bacterium
AGTTCGTTGATGTTGGGCAAGCGCCAGTCTTCGTGACCGGCGTGGTGCAGGGCTTCGCAGTAGTGAATGCTGCTTTCCCAATCCAGCGTCAGGCTGGTGTTGGTTGAGTCATCCTGCCACATCAGGCCGTTTTCAGTATCCAGCACCACAGCATCGGTAGCGTTGCGTTTGAGGTGCTGGCGGGTCTGGTCGTCCAGGCGTTCGCCACGCACACAGAGGGTATTCAGCAGGCTTTGCTCGCTGTTCAGGGTGTTGGTATGCCAAAGCTGGCGGGCCTGAGACTGGCTATAGATAGCCGGGCCTGGGTTGTTACCGGCCTTGCTGATGGTGTAGGCCACCTCTTTGGGTGTCGGCAAGCGCCAGCCGGTGCCCTGTGGCTCAGCCTGATTGGCACAGTAGTTGATGGCTTCTGCCTTGTTGGCAGTGCGTAGCGGGGTGTCGGTAAACTGCCATTCCAGCCCGGTAACCAGATCAACCATTATGCCTTCTTCGTTGATGCGGTAGTCGATGGCGCTGCCACCGGCCTGGTAGTAGCCATCGTCCCCTTCAATGTGGCTGAAGGTCTGGCCGGTTTTCAGGATGAGGGATTCGGTGGCGACATCGACAATGCCGCCATTGCCGAGGTAGACCTGGCCCTGGGGGTTGAACTCGTGCAGGTTAGAGAGCGACCAGCCTTCGGCCAGTTGACGATCGAAGGTGTTTTTGAGTGTGATGCCTCGCTGCTGCCAGGCGATGAAGGCCTGGCGGCCGGGCACGGCTGTGGTGTTTTCACCCACGGTGGCCCAGGCGACGGGGAAGTCACTCAACGGTTGGTTGTCGGTGGCGGCATTGCCGTTGCTGAGGTAGACGGTCGGGTATTCATAGCCAATGCTGATACGCCCGCTGACCAGGCCCTGGGCACGGGTGCCGTCGGGGTGGGTACCATCCCAGATGAACTCCGCTTCCAGATTGGTCTGCGGCATAAAGGATTCTTCGAATACGTGGCCGGCAATTTCCAGCCGGGCGACCATGCGCTCGAGTGAAGCGGGGATGCTGTCGCCACTGACGGTAACTTTAACTTTGTGCTTGTACCCCTCTGTGCGCTGGCTGGAGTAGTGCAATGTTAAATTGGTACCGGCAATCGCAATGTCTTCATGGAGAGATTGCTGATAAGGCTTGACGAAAGACCCTACTTTTTTAACGTCACAGTTGAATGGGCACTCGGAACTATCGTCGTTCATTTGCCATTCTGGCGCTTCTGCATCCGAGGCGGCCCAGTTGTAATCCCAGGGGGTCATGTGATTAAAGCGGCCCCACCAGAGGGTGTCGCCCGGGCTGTAGCCGGAAAGGCCGATGACTTCGTCTGTGGTGGTGCCGTCGCCGGTCAGGTCGTCTGCCTGGCCGTTGCCGGTGTAATCCACGCCGTCTACCATGCCATCGCCGCTCTGGTCCAGCAGGCGGACGACGACGCCGTTTTCAGAGGCTTTCCACTCGCTGCTGAGGCGGTCGAAGTAGCCGATGGGTACGATCTCGCCGACATCGAAGTTCAGAAAGTTGTCGACGTACATGACGACATGGCCATTGAATAGAACGGTATCGGTGTAGTGGGTGCCGGCTACATCCAGATCGGTCGCGTAGGTGAAGGCGGTTTCTTCCGGCAGTTCGCCTGGCATGGAGTTGGGTGTTTCGAACTCAGTGGCGCTGAGCCAGAACTGCTCCAGGGGCCGCTCGCGGCCATCGGCTGAGCGTATCACCGCCGAGGTGATGCCGTTGAACACCACTGTGGCTTTGCGAGAACCAAATTCATCGTGAACGGTGGTGGATTGGTGCACCTGGGGTACACCGCTGCTCAGGTCGATGAAGGTCTGTTTCGGGTCTTTTGGCAAGAGTGTGACGGTGTCCATGGCTTGCCATTCGTGGCTGGCGCCTATGGTTTTGCGTTGCACAACGAGGTGGTCGGGTTTTTCATAGACCAGGGTTTGCCGGCCTGCAGCACCGGTGATGATGAAGCGGCCGTCCATGTCTGTAGTTGTTGAGCCATAACCCGGGTGGTTCAAAAAGCTGATGCTCACGCCATCCAGCGGGTAGCCGTACTGGTCTGTCACCAGACCGGTATAAATCGCCATGGCGTTCGGGTCCGCCTGCTCTATGGTGGCGTTGTCCGGCATGTAAGGCAGCAAGGGTTCTGCGCGAGTGTCGTTAAACTGGGTGGTATCGGTCGCGTCGGCAACTCTGACCATCAGTGGGTTGGACCACACCGAAGCCACGCGCGCGGAGACAGACGCTGGGCCCTGCCGCATGGCGGTCAGCGTGCTGCCCTGTATGTCAACAATGGAGCGTCCGTCAGCGATGAACTGAGCATGAGCGGTGATGTCTTCTTCGCGGCCATCCTGATAGCGCGACAATAATCAATGGAGTAAATCAATGAGATCAGAGTCATTGATTTTCAGCCTTCAGAAACGCCACTGAGTCCTGCACCCTCTCCGAAAAAAGAGGCTGATCGTCGACTGGTATTGGCATCGATTTACTCCTTGAACTTGTGACCGGACACACTACGCTTCGTTTGTTGATTCTCGTATCGCCGCAATATCTCACTCCAGTATTTTACGAAAAAATAAGGTGTGCAGGCTCATTTATTCTGCCTATCCAGCCATAAATATTGTACGGTACCAGAAACGGGACGGGTGCCTGAGATCAATGA
>PXDP01000312.1 GCA_003565035.1 PVC group bacterium
ATCGGCGGCGGCTACAGTTTCCTGGGCAACCCCACCGTCGGACGGATCACCCGCTGGCATATTGACGGGGTTCCGCGGGACACCACCGGTAAATTCGTATACCTGCGCGATGAGGAAAACGGATCCTGGTGGTCCGCCAACGGATACCCCCCCACCAAGCCGCTGGATCAGTGGGAATGTGAAATCGGTCTGGGCTACAATACCATTCGGGCCGAACAGGACGGGATTGCCTCGGAGATTTCCTACTTCTGTCCGATGCCCGATGCCAAAGACCCCAATCCCAAACTGTCCGGTGATGCCTGCCTGCTCTGGCGGATTTCCGTCAAAAACACCAGTGACCGGGTACGGAAAATCAGTGCCACCAACTATGCCGAACTGGCGCTGGGCAACTGGTACGAAGACACATCCTGGCGCGAATTTTACCTGCTGTTCAACCGTCAGTCCTTTGAAGACAACGCGATTGTCACCCGGAATGTGCAGTGGGTGAAATACACCGGCGGCTGGCAGGCGGCCAACAGCGATGAAAACAATATTCCCTACGATCAGGCGGTGTTTCTCGCCTCCTCTGCGCCAATTGCGGAATATGAGGGCGAACGCTATGCCTTTACCGGTTCCTACCGCGATTTGAGCAATCCGCAGGCGATGGACGGCTCCCTTCGCAACGCGGTGGGCGAAGGACGCGATGCCTGCGCGGCGCTGCGGCATGTTTTCGAACTGCAGCCGGGCGAAAGCGCGGACTATGTCATCGTTCTCGGCGCGGTGCCGCATGAAGACGGCAAGGTCACCGATCTGACCTCCCTCTACGGCACCGTGGAGCAGGCGGACGCCGCGCTGGCCAACACCAAGGCCTACTGGCACAAGGTCATTGCCACGCCGGTGGTCCGTACCCCGGACGAAGACCTCAACATGATGGTCAATACCTGGTTCAAATATCAGGGCGCTAACCTGAGCTGGTGGAACCGGAACACCGGCTACTGCTACTTCGGCATTTACAACTACGGCGTCCGTGATGCCTGTCAGGATGCGGTCAGCCGCCTGCCCCAGGATCCCAAATGGGTCCGTAGTCTGATTAAAGACCGGATAATGATCTGGCAGTTCGACGAAGGCGACTACGCACACGGCGGAAATTTTGTCTCCATGCAGGGCTCGCGCACCTTCCACTCCGACGATCCCCTCAACCCGCTGTTTATCCTGGGGCATTACGTCCTGGAGACCGGCGACTATACCATTCTCACAGAAAAAACCCCCTGGGTGGATCCGGTCACCCGCATTTCCGGCAAATCCAAAAAGCCGGACGCCACCATCTACGAACACGCGATTGCGGGCATGGAATTCTTCTGGAGCCAGTTCTCAGAACGCGGTCTGCCGCTGATTCTGAAAGCGGACTGGAACGATGCCCTGGATCAGCTTGGCAACGCCCGCAAGGGGGAATCCTCGATGCTGGTCGGCTGGGCGCTGATCTGCCTGGACCTCTTCTACTCCTGCATGGAGCATATGGGGGATCACGAACGCATGGCCGAATACAAGCGCCGCGCGGAGGCGATGAAGCAGAAGATGAACGAACTCTGCTGGGACGGCGACTGGTACTGGCGCGGGACGCATGACAGCGGCTGGGTGCTGGGTGCCAAAAGCTGCACCCGCGGCGGGATGATCTTCGGCAATCCCAACGCCTTCGCGATTGTCGCGGGTATTGCGGATCAGGAAAAAACCGACAAAATCCTTGCCTCCTTCGACAAATATCTCGACAGCGAGCGCGGCAGTTACTGCTTCTATCCGCCCTTTCCGGAACCGGAACCGCGTGCCGGCATCATCAGCCGCTTCGCGCCCGGAACCAAAGAAAACGGATCGCTGCAGGGTCACAACTCCCGCTGGCGTGTCTGGGCCGAGTTCAAAGCCGGCCGCGCGGACAAAGGGTATGAAATCCTCAAAAAGATGCTGCCCTGTACCCGGCATGAAGCCGAGCCGGATGTGTATTTGATTGAACCCTACGTCGCGCCGCAGTTCACGTACGCGAAAGAAGCGGACCGGCCGGGCGAGGGCAGTCATGCCTGGGCCACCGGCACCGCCTGCTGGACCTTGTTGAACGTGCAGCAGCACATGCTCGGCATCGAGCCGAACGTGAACGGCCTGCGGGTCGACCCCTCATTGCCATCGGACTGGGAATGGGCGGAGATGGAACGTGATTTCCGCGGAGCCCGGTACAACATCCGCTTCGAAAAACCCAAAGGCATCACCAAAGGCCGGGTTGCGATTACCCTCGACGGTCAGCCGCTGGAAGGCAATCTTCTGCCAGTTCAGCCCGAAGGCAAAACCGTGGAGGTGCGGGTAAAGATTTCGGAGTAAACCGACTCAAAATTCCATATATGGAACGCATTCCATATATGGAATTTGGGGGTGATGTGTAAAATCCCTTCAGGATAGGATCCTTTAGGGTGAACTTGCCCAGGGGCGGTGCCCCTGGCTGACGAATCTTATCCCGTTGGGATAAAAACCCATTCAACATTCGCAGGTCGTCATCATCCGTTGTCCGGCGAAGCGATCCGTTGGCTTAATTTCTTCTTCCATCCGTTGGCCGGCGCAGCGATCCGTTGGCTTTATTTCTTCTTCCATCCGTTGTCCGGCGCAGCGATCCGTTGGAACGTCTTCCCCTCACCATCCCTCAC
>PXDP01000380.1 GCA_003565035.1 PVC group bacterium
ATTCAAAATATTTTTCATGCCTTCCGGATAAACCTTGTGTACAACTGCCATTTTTTATTCCTCCTTTTATATTGATAGTTTGAGTAACCAGTGAAGCCTCAATTACAAGCTTTAATCAACTTCCCAACCATGTACGCCGGGCTCCCACACGTTGTCAGCAACTGTGGACACCCAAATCTGTTCGTTGTGTTTCACTTTTGCCCCCAATGGATAAGCGTCATGCCCACCTTCGGGCTGTACCCAATCTGCTATTGTACCTATTGGTGTGAAAGAGGTAAACAACGAATCAGCAACATCCGGTGTCCAGTCCGCTTGGGCGGTATGTTCTTGGATAACCTTAAAGAGTGTTCCCTGATAAGCAATAACGTCATCAATTTTGTAATCTACTCCTACTTCCCATGCAGGGTAGATGGATACCAGTTGAGCAATTTCTTCGTCTGACAGTTCACCCAAAATCAGCTTATCCCTTGTGGCGATTCTTCCTGCGAAAATTCCTGCTTTTCGTTCTTCATTAAACCGAACTGCCCTAATCATTCTTTCTTCGTGAGTTAAAGGCATTATTCACCACCTCCAAGCATGGTGTCGATAACATCCTGCAAATCTTTGCTTTCCTGTTTAAACTGTGCATTTTCTGTTTTTAGATTCTCTAAATCAGCAACAATTTCTGCTATTTTTTCATTTTCTGTTAATTCTCTTTCGACAATCTCATAATACAATTCTTGCTTTTCAAGGTCGTAATATAATTCAATTTTTTCTCCAACACCCGCTATAAGGTTATCCTCTGGCAATTCGTCTAGTATTATTAATTTATCTTTTTGGGTTTGTGATAATGATTCGGGCTTATAGTGAATATAAACCACCCTAAACTTATCGCCTTCTTTTTTTGTTTTAATTCCTATCATACAAAAAACCCCCTTTTCAAGCTCTAATATTTGTCGAACCATTCGTGGCATTAAGTTCTCTGATTGTACTTAGACTTCTAAAATATAGGACTTCTCCATCGTCACTTACTTCAAGCGAGTGTGCAGTCCAAGTGCGTTCTACGCCCCCAACGTTGCTATTTACCCAAACCAGACCTCCGTTGGTATCGTAACATCTGATTTCATTGTTGTTTACGCAGGCAACATATATTAAATCTTTTTCTGCGTTATATACGCACCTGTCAAATCCACCAGTCCCTGCACTTACCGACCAGATTGCGCCGAGATTCAAATCACGACATCTCAGGTTATAATCGTCGGTAACGTATAACCTATTTCTGGCTTCGTCTATTGCGACATCACCGGCGTTAGCACCGTCACCTGCTAACAAAACAGAACTTTCTTCATCACCGTCCGTATCAATTTTAGTAAGTATCATGCGATAGACGTTAAAGAAGTACTGGGATATAACACCATAAAAATAATTATTATAATAATCAAAACATCGGTTTTGCAGGTTCGCGGCTCCATCATGTGGTTGAACCGATACAAGAAAGCTACCGTCAGTAGTGTCTCTAATTTGTAGCACATTCCCAGTAGACCCAATGGCTGCCCTTTGATGGACTGGGGAGTATCCCATCTGAAAAGGCACTCTGTCACTAACATAGTGTATATAATCCCATTCCTCATTGTCGATATTATAACGTGAGAAATAATAAATCCTTTGACCATGGTTAGTATTATAAGCATATATCGCCACTAAAACAATATTGCGTGTGCTATCATATCTTCCGCTATTTCCGTGGGCATAAAAAGTGGCGCTGTTGCTAAGCCAAGGTTCCGTGTCGATTGTTTTTATAATATCCCCTGTTTCTTTAGAGAGAATTCCATAAGTATGTCTGTTTTCAATACCAACAAATAAATTACCGCCTCCAATAGACCTCAAAACAGGCGTACTACTGCCGACATTGGAAATCCAGCCATCACGAAAGATTGAATACACAACATCACCATCCATCGTGATTTCTTCGACTTCCTGACTATCTATTGTGACCGCCTGTACCTCGCCACCATCAATCGTTATAGGCATATTTTCACCACCTTATCCTGTTTTAAAATTGATTATTCCAGACCCATCAGTCCCGTTTTTCTGGATTGTATAACCAGCGGAAGATCTCGCTTGTCTCGCATTATCGACTGCGGATAAACCTACATCAGCTTTTGTGGTTGATTGCGCTCGAAGTCCTGCGTAAGAACCTGTTGTGGTAGCATAGGTCGAAGTGTGCTTTTCATTTCCATGACTCAAAGTGTCGGTGATATAGGTTTCGGTGTGATAGGAATTATCATGATTGTTTAAACTTCCGAAAAGCTCATCCATACCACCTTGCACTTGATTTGCTGTAAAGTTTTCGCTGGTTAAGGTTACATTGTCGGCTGTTGTTAAAGAATTTATCGCCTGAGCCGTTCGGAGTGGAGTCATGAACGTATCATTAACCGTTCCGTTTTCCGCTTCTGCCTGAGATGCAATCGTTGGTTCCGGAGCCAAATTCTGTATTGCCTGTGCTGTTCGTTGCGGGGTCATGTACTTGTCTGCAACCGTTCCGGCTTCGGCTTCGGCTTGAGAAGCAACGGCATAGTTTTCGACACTGCCGAGACCCACGTTTTCTTTTTTACTGAGTGGGAAAAGATCATCCCACGCCGTGTTACCGGAATTTCGTGCTGTTAGTTGAATATTTTTGTC
>PXDP01000083.1 GCA_003565035.1 PVC group bacterium
ACCGGAGTGTGGTGGTGGAGGGGAATCCGTTGGCACTGATGTCGGTTGCTGCGTATGTGGATCTGAATCCGATCCGGGCGGGGATGGTGGAGGATCCGATGGACTATCGGTGGAGTGGCTATGCGGCGGCGTGCGGTGGCGGGCACGCGGAGCGGAAGGGGCTGGAGATGTTGGTTCGTTTGTCGCGGGGGTATTTACCGCATAAGGCGGAGCGGGTGCGGGGCGGGCAGTTGAAAGAAGAGCAGAAAAGGGAGGGGAAATCTCCTGGATCTGGGGATTGGCGGGCGATTGGACCGCAGTTGGAAGTGGAGCGTAAGGAGCGGGCGGAGCCGAAGGGATGGGGGGATGTGCAGTCTGTGTACCGGATTTGGCTTTATTCGAAGGGGGAGACGAAGGCGGATGTGGACCGGATGCGGAAAAAGCTAAGGGAGCGGAATGGCTTTGATGCGCTGGATGTCTTGGCAGAGTTTGAGAGAATGGGTGAGGTTCCGATGGCGAAGATGCTGCGTCAGCGGGTGAAAACGTTCACGAGGGGTGCGGCGATTGGGGGAGAGGCGTTTTTAGGTCAGTTGATGCAGGAGCATCGGGGGAGTTTCGGGAAAGACAGGAAGTCGGCGGGACGCAAGATGCCGGGGAAGGACTGGATGGGGTTGGAAGCTCTGAGAGTGACGAGTGCGGCAGGATGATTTAGGCAGAATCATTATGGGCAGAATTATGGGGAGGGCGTCAGAATGATGGACATCAGAATGATGTGTGAAATTAAATGGCAGGATGATGTAGGCAGAATAATTATGGGCAGAATAATGTGGGTGTGCGTCAGAATGATGAAGGCAGAATAATTATGGGCAGAATAATGGGGAGAGAGTCAGAATGATGGGCTTCAGAATGTTTCCCAGAAAAGAAACGGTTTAGTATTGTCAGGTATGAACTTGCTGCGTTAGAAGCCAGACAGAGACGGATTGAGCCTGTGCCGCAGAAGCCGCTTTTAGAAAAGGAGTGAAACCGTGAACCTATTTATGAAGGTCCTGACGTTGGGTCTGTTCCTAATGGGAGCCGTAAACGCAAGCGAGCCGGTGTCGCTGACCAATCGTGAGGGGCGCACGCTGGAGGCCCGGATTATCCGAGCGTTTGACGGGAACGTGAAGATTCAATTGATGGACGGCCGTTTATTTACCCTCAATGTCAATACACTGGATGAGGAAAGTCAGAAGACCGTGCAGGCCTGGCAGGCCAATCAACTACTGGCAGAGGATATTTTTCAAGTCAGCTTTACCCGGCGGAATCTTGATCGAAATGTCAACAATACCCGCTTTGGACGTGTAGAAGATTACCGTTTACAACATGTTGTGAGCGTAAGAAATACCAGGGCACAGGAGTTTCCTGCGTTGGAGGCGCGATATATCCTTTTTCAATTACCATCGGGTTACGTCGGGGGGACGAGCAGCCATAAAACGTTCAGTGGCACCGCGAAACTCGAGAATATTGGGCAATTCGGAACTGTCGATTTTGAAATGCAACCTGTTTTAATGCGTTCAAGGCAGTCCAGGGCCGTTCGGACCTGCGGGGGGCGGATTCCCAGTCATTCTTCACGGTGTACAATCGACGGGATTTGGATTCGTTTTTATGAAGATGGACGTTTAATCGGTGAATTTCAGCAACCGACCGCATTTTTTAGAAACCGGGAGTGGGATCAGGAGTATACCCCGACATCGGCTGCGGGACGTTAAGAATGGCTCTTTGGTAGAAGAAGACCCCGGTCTCCGTAGACAAACAGGCCCTCAAAGTCATCGAAGCGCACCTGATCACTGGGCGGACCCCAGATGCCGTTTTGGATGCACTGCACGATATGCGCGAGGGCGGCGCGGGCGGAGTCGGCCTGTTCTCGTTCCTCTGGCCAGGTGACGATTTGGGTGTCGTTTACCGCTTTGGGTAATTGAAAATAGGCGACTTCAAGCGCCTGCGACGGATCGCACCAGTCCTGGGTCTCGGCGAGCCAGCGGTACAGTGGGAGCTGGAGGTCCACCCATTCGCGATCCCGTCCTTTGGCGTTCACAGTATGCAGGGCGGCCGCCTCTGATTTGAGGGTTCCTAGATGGGCTTTTTCGGGGTCGGTGGGCTGGTCGCTGGTTTTGTAATCGAGAATGCGGAGGCCTTTTTGGGGATGGATGTCCACGCGGTCGATTTTGCCGCGGATGCGAAGTCCGTTGAGTTCCCGCTGGCAGTCTTTTTCGGTGGCGAGGATTCGCCAGCCTTCTTCGAGCAGATGGGAATGCAGTTCGGCGGCGGCGCGCAGGCGGCGGTGGGCGTTTTGGACCAGCACTTCCACTGCCATGTTGTAGTGGCTTCCGTAGAGGTCCCGGACGCGCCGGTTCAGTTCCGCCGCGAGGTTGGCTTGAATCGAATCAAGGGGGGCGGGCTCCGGGGGCAGCCCGTGCTGTAGTACGGCATGAATGAGGCTGCCGAAGGCGGCGGAATCCGGTTCACGGATCTCATCGGTGACATGCCGCATTCCCAGAACGGTCCGCAGATAGAAACGGGTTGGGCACTGGAGGTATCCGCGGAGGGCGGTGACGGAGAGGGTTTCCAGAGGCGGGACGGTCGGGCGGGAGAGGTCGAGCAGCAGGCCGGGGGCGGCATGGGGGGTGGGGGTCG
>PXDP01000068.1 GCA_003565035.1 PVC group bacterium
ACTGAGGACAGTTGCAGCTACGGCGAAACTCTCCCCCTGCACATTCGCAGGACGGCTCTGCCACCACGCCGCTGGCGTGGCAAGTTCGCGGGTTCCCTTCTTCCATCCGTGGTCCGGCAGCGTTATTTTGACAGGTAAATGGATCCCCCCCGGGAATTGATTTCGGTTTCGAGTTCTCTCAGTCCGTGCACAATCTCATCCCAGGAGGGATGACGGCCGAAAATCATCTCCCCCATGGCACGATAATCCTCTCGCAGGACATCCAAGATCCGCATCGGGGGAATCAGCCGAAACGTCCCCGGTTGCGCTAATTCATACTTGGCCCAACCGCGCGGATAAAACTTCTGCTTAAACGCCACCACGGACTTCAGCATCTTCAGATCAGCCAGCGCCGCCGACGTCACCGTTTCGTCCAAACTCATCAGGTGCAAATCGTAATAATGCCGGGAATAACGAACAGGCACCGGCGCGGATTCCGGCCGGTGTGCCTCGTGATGCAGAATGGTGGCCTTCTCCCAGAAGGTGCGTGGCGCATCGATTGCCCGAACCGGACATTCCGAATCGTCAAACTGGTCAGGAAACTCCTCGGCGGCATACGGTCGGATGGAGTAGTCGGAATGTGGAAGCCAGGACGCCAGGGGGCCTATCTCCAGTTGAATATAGGGCAGGAGAGATCCGGCTTTAGCGGTTTCAGGATACCGTACCCGCACGATGTGGCCCAGATCCTTTTCTCCACCCGAAATTTCGACAGGGCACTGCTCACCCAACGCGGCTTCCAGCAAAGGCATCAGAACATCTGCAATGTACAGCCGAGCCTGTTCGTTCACCGCATTATTCATAACCCCCTGTTTCGTTTTCGAACGGTCCGCCATCGGATCCTCTCCGGTCACCACCCGCCAGTCCAGAATGAGATCGATATCTTCGGAAAACCGGTCAATGAGCCCAAACACCTTTGAGAGGCTCGTGCCCCCTTTAAAGATGAGGAGCTTCGACAATGTCGGGTCCTCGAACAAGCGTTTCAGTGTCCAACACACCCAGAAATCTTTTTCGACTACCGCAACGGACCCCATGCCGCGACGTTCAGCCGTCAGAGAAAACAATTCGTTTCGCTGTGAAGCGGAAAGTGCCGCCACCCGGTTCATGTAGCCACCTTTTCGGCGATTTCACGGATAATTTCGTGAATCCAGGCAGGCGCTGTCCGGGTATCCCGCACCATCTTTGACCAAGCGGACGCGGGTACGCGGTCCACGAGTTGTCGACAGGTATCCGCATCAACACGATCCCGCCCCAACGACTTGAGCGCCTGGACCACCCGTTCGCTTTCCCGATGCTTAAACCCAGTTTCCTTCAAGGTCTTTTGCTTGAACACAATCTCCCGCTGCCCTACAGAAACCCGCTTACTTGGCCCATCGGACAAATAGACCGCCTTTGCGGGAACCTGAGTGGACAACCCCAATGCATTCAGCGCCATGTTGCCGGTTGCCTGAATGCGCCATCCCGATTTGCGAGCCAGGGCCTGCGCCACCTGATCCAAATCCGGGCCCAACGTTTCTCCAAGCAACTCGCTCACCCGCGGATAGTCATACAATCCGCGCAATACGCGCCGTATCGTCCCCTTCGCCTCCAAATTCGACAAAGCTTTCCGAACCACTGAATCCCCACCCAGATCCAGAAAATCGTTCTTGGAAAATACACTGCCCCTCTTTAGGCCATATATTCTAAAAAGAATCTTTTTTTCAACTGATTTCATGATGCGAACCTACATTATTTTTTCACAAAAAGCACCCCCTTTTTTGTGAAATCGCAATTGAAGGCAGCAGAACCCGATATTTCGCTCATATTCATGCTCAATGTGCAACGGATCAAGGACGTAACCCGGTCATATCAGACCCGCGCAACGCGCGGGGTCAGGGGGAAACCTGCAGGACGCGGTCTGAAGGACCGCCAATCGCCGATTGGCACAGCGGTCGGCTACGGCCGGCCTGACCTTAATTCAGTTAAACGTTATTTGACAGGTAATTTTATACTGACCTCTTTTCATCGGCAGGGACTGCCGAGCTACTCCAACGCTCAACTCGAATTCCCCCCCCCTGCCTCCACGCCCCCTCATTTCCCAACTCAGCAGACTTGCCAATCCGCATTCATTTCAATTAGTTTACCCCCCATGACAACCTGGGCCCTCATTGACTATGAAAACGTTTCCGACTTTAGTCTCGTTCCCCTTGAGACCTATGAACGGGTCCTGGTATTCTGCGGCCCCCGTCATACCCGGCTGAAAATCGACAGCCTGCCGACGGAGACCTTCCTGCGGCTGGAGCTCATCCGCATTCCCACCATGGGAAAAAACAACCTCGACTTCCATCTCGCTTTTCACCTTGGAGTTTTTCACCGGGACGCCCCGCCCGACACCGCCTTTCACATCGTCAGCGGTGATCACGGATTCGATGGGCTCATCCACCACCTCAAAACCCTCAAACGTCCTTGCAAGCGGGTCGACCCAACCCCGAAAATTCAAGCGTTGAGTGAAACAGCACTCCGCATGATCACCCTGCTGGACAAAGCCGGACGTGCCAGGCCCCGCAAAGAAGCCTCTCTTCTCAAATGGATCGCCAGCCATGGCTG
>PXDP01000291.1 GCA_003565035.1 PVC group bacterium
GACCCTCCGATCTTCATCACATTCCGATGTGTACAAGAATGGAAGGTCGCTGCAGCAGTTTGAATAGATTGTGTTGATGCCCTTACCGAGTTGATCTTTCGTAAAAAGCGCATGGACATCCGGGTCAACGAGTACTTGGTCGACGTAATCGAATGCGACTTGCGGTGGCAAGGCATAGAAGTCCTCAGAGTGCTCATGTATCACCGGATCGCTCTTGGCCGGAAGGCCGAAGAGTTCGTTCCTCCATCGTTCGTAGTTCATCGAGGCATCTTCAGTGGCGGAACGTCTCAGTCCACCGGACCGCGTACTCGCGGTTCGGTGCGACTGATGGTTGAGCGTATTGCGCGGGAACGGAGTTTTCGCCCCCGTTTCGTTTGATTTTGCATTAAGGATGTGCAGATAGCATCCAAATCATAGTTAAATTTACGGGCGTGCTCATCACGATATTTGCGAACTTCTTCGACAATAGGGTCATTCATTTTCGTCTCCTAAGAATTCTTCCGGTGAACAAATTTCCGGGCAGGTATATCCTTGCTTTTCGATTGAAATACGAATCGAGGATCGCGTTGCAGGATTGTTAATGTGTTTGAAATTCCATGTCGCGATACTCTGAATGTAGTGGACAGCCGCAATCGCAATATGAAGTGCGTCTTCTGCATATTTTGTCGGAATCGCCCCGTCGTGGACCAAGGTTTTTGCAAGCTCTCTACAGTCCTGGTCGATTTCCAATGATTCAAGATTCTCAATTTCTCTCAATCTTGCTTCCGCCGCCGAGGCATCGCCTTTCCCTGCCTCATCGATTACGAGCTCAGAGATAAACGCCTCAAATTCATTGATTTTCGACCAAAAATCGCGAGTGGCGGCCTGGTGACCCGCCACGACAAGATTTTTCGAGGGCTTGGCTGTCAGGTAGCTGACTACGGAGGTTTCGATGTATACGCTGGGTCTCATTTTTGCAGTGTATCATGGACACTGCACTTTGGCAATAAGGCTTTTTGGGCTTTTGCGGTGGTTCTGAACCATTATCTTTCTATCACGAGTTGGGCATTCAAAAGATGTAGCATTTCCGCTCCATTTGCCTGGATCACGATATTTCCCGAAACTCCTTTGATCCTAACTGTCAAAATTGCTCCGTCTTGCTGCAGATTTTTCAAATATCTGCGTTCATGTTTTAAACGTCCCCACAACCAAACCAGATGTTCATTGAGCAGGACATCACCTGCCAAAACGGATCTGATCATAACGATATCCTTTTCCGCTTCGGCGAAAGCTATCTTGCAGACGATGGATTCCTGCCGATTTTTTACGTTCGAGATTTCAACTGCTGCATTCATTTTATTCACAGGTCAACGTCTAGGCGCTGCGGACCCGAGGTATCGAGGGTTCGCAGGCGCCTCTAGTTGAACTATGCCACAGCTTCGGCATGGATTTTCAGATCAAGGGCTTTCATCACTTTCAGGATGGTATCAAAACCGGGACTTCGTTCACCGGAAAGGGCCTTGTATAAGCTTTCACGGGAAAGACCCGCGTCACGGGCCACCTGAGTCATTCCTTTGGCGCGGGCGATATCTCCCAGAGCCTTTGCGATAAACGCGGCGTCACCATCCGCCTCTTCAATGCAGGCTTCCAGATATGCCGCCATCTCTTCAGGGCTCTGAAGATGCTCGGAAACATCATAACGGGTCGTTTTGGTTTTGGGCATGGTTACAGTTCCAGGTTTTCCATCAATGTGATGGCGGTTTGGATGTCTTTCGATTGGGTTTTCTTACTCCCTCCGGCCAGCAGAATAATCAGTTGGTTCCCCTGCTGAACGAAGTAAACCCGATATCCGGGTCCATATGGAATCCGCATTTCTGATACGCCTTTACCAACAGGTTTCACATCGCCCGGATTCCCATCGGCAAGACGGGTGATGCGCACAAGCACCTTAGCCTTGGCTTTTGGGTCTTTCAGCTTATCCAGCCAGTTGGCAAAGACATCGGTCTTACGAATTTCCATTAAATGTAATGTATCCCGTAGGCTACAATAAATCAAGAGAAAATTTTGCCAACTACCGAAACAATCTCCCGAATGCCTCCGGCGGACGCAAGCATGAGCACAAAACCAAATATTCGCTGCCGGGTTCTTCGCTGTTCAGGTCTTCCCTGAATTTTTTGGGCGTATTCATGTTCCCAATCCCTTGAGAACCATCGAAACGGAGGAAGGCAAACCATCGCCAATCCATACAAGAACAGGCAGCCCAATGGGAATGCAGCAATAACGACAAAAATTCGGATCATTTCATTCATGGTTCAACGTCTACCCTGTCTGACGCGCGTCAGCGTGTTCAGACGAGGGTTTGGTTGGGCTTCTTCGCTTTGGCTCCAGATGAACCATACGGCCCCCCAGACTTTTTTCGTAGGCCTTCAAATCTTCAGAGATTTTCCTCAGATCAGACTGAAAAGCCTGGGTATGTTCCATGCGGATATTTCGGATTTCTTCGACAAATGGATCTTTCATGTTTCTTCTCCAAGAAATGCTTCAGGACTCACGATCTCGGGACAGACATAGCCCGCTTCTTCCACAGTATGCCTAATCTTCGCGATAGTAAACGGATTGTTGATGTGACTGAAATTCCA
>PXDP01000355.1 GCA_003565035.1 PVC group bacterium
AGCCGGCATCGAGGAGGCGAGTGCGGATGGCGGCGATATCGCGTACGCCCATGTAGACGGCGAGGTTGCCGTGTTCGGGGGTGAGGGCGGCGAGGGGGTGATCGGCGAGGGCTTTGTGTCCGCTGAGAAAGGTGATGGAGCGGCCTTCGTCGCGGTGGGTGAGGCTGCACTGGGCGCGGGCGGCGGTGAGCTGGGCGGCGGAGACGGCGGGGACGACTTCGGTGCGGAGGTTCCAGGCGTGGCAGTAGTCGAGGGTTTCGCCGAGGTGTCCGAGAACCCCGGGATCGCCGCCGTGGAGGCGGACGACGAGTTTGCCGGTTTCGGCTTCGTGGAGAATCCGCCGGTGGATATGGGCCTGGGTGGTGGAGTGGCTGTGGCCTTTTTTGCCGACGTATTCGGCGCGGCCCCGGAGGGTGTCGAGGATCTCTCCGGGAATGAGGCGGTCGTGGAGGATGATGTCGGCGGCGGCGAGGAGGTCGCGGGCGTGGGCACCGAGGAGGCGGGCGTCGGCGGGACAGCCGACGAGGGCAACGAGGCCGGCGGCGCGGCGCACGTCGATCTCCCGGAGTGCCTGGAGCAGATCGGGGCGGTCGGCGCGGACGGTAATGGCGAGACGGCCCTGCTGGGGGGTGGTTTCGTAGTCGAGGAGGGTGTGAATACGCTCGTCCCAGCCGAGGCGCTGGAGGGCGCAGGCGGCAATGATGACGGCATCGTATTTACCCTGATCCATTTGTTCGAGGCGCTGGCCGATGGTGCCGCGGATGGCTTTGCAGCGGATGTGGGGATACGCTTTGCGGACGTGGGCCTCGCGGACGGGGCTGCTGGTGCCGATGACGCCGCCGTCCTCCAGCCTTACGCCGGGACGGACGCAGAGGGCGTCGCGGGTTTCGCGGGCGGGGAGGAGGGCGCCGATGACGAGGCCGTCCGGCAAGGGGTCGGGGAGGTCCTTGGCGCTGTGGATGACGAGATCGATGTCGCCGCGGAGCTGGGCGGCATCGAGTTCGCGGGTGAAGAAGTCGGTGGGAACAGAGGGGTCGGTGAGCGGGGTTTTGAGATCGTGATCGCCGAGGGATTCGAGGGAGGAGACTTCGAAGTCCGCCTCCGGAAAGGCCCGGCGCAGGGCGGGCAGGGCTTCGTCGACCTGAAGCCGGGCGAGGGGGCTTTTCCGGGAGAGGATGCGGAGGGTGCGGGACACGGCGGACGGGCTCAGATGACGTAGTCTTTGTGTTCGGGGACCGGGGCGGGTTTCTCGGGAGAGCGGAACATGCCGGCGGCGACGGTGTCGTTGGAGGCTTCGTCGATGATGACAAATCCGCCGATGTTGCGGTTTTTGCGGTAGGCATCGTACACGAGGGGCGCCATGGATTTGAATTTCACGCGGCCGATATCGTTGAGCCCGAGGGTGGCGGTGCCGTGGATTTCCTCGAGGGTTTCGATCTGCACGTTGTGGAGAACTTCGCGGAAGACGACTTTGGTGACCTGCGGGCCGTGTTTAATGAGGTATTTGCGTCCGAGTTGGAGGGCGTCCTCGTGCATCCAGCAGATATTGGCATCGTGATCCTGCGTGGTGTAGGGCAGGGTGCCGAGCGAGGCGAGGGTGTCGCCGCGGCTGATGTCGATGTTGTCTTCGAGGAGAATGGTGATGGACTGGGGGCTGAAGGCTTCGTCAAGTTCGCCGTCGTAAGTGTGGATGGCTTTGACTTTGCTGCGCTTGCCGGAGGGGAGGATGGCGACTTCCTGGCCTTTGGTGACGACACCGCCGGTGATCTGCCCGGCGAATCCGCGGAAATCGTGGTGTTCGTCGGTGAGGGGGCGGATGACGTACTGGACGGGCATGCGGAAGTCTTTGAGGTTCCAGTCGCTGGCGATGTAGACATCTTCGAGGTGGCCAAGGAGGGTGGGCCCGTGGTACCAGGGCATGTTGGGGGAGGCTTCGACCACGTTGTCGCCTTTGAGGGCGCTGATGGGGATGAAGGTGATGTCGCGGATATCGAGGCGGGGCACGAATTCAAAGAACTGTTCGCGGATTTCGCGGAAGCGGGCCTCGCTGTTGTCCACGAGGTCCATCTTGTTGACGCAGACGACCATGTGGGGAATGCCGAGCAGGGAACTGATGTAGGCGTGGCGCTTGGACTGTTCCACCACCCCGTTGCGGGCGTCGATGAGCACCAGCGCCATGTTGGCGGTGGAGGCTCCGGTGACCATGTTGCGGGTGTACTGGACGTGTCCGGGGGTGTCGGCGATGATGAATTTGCGGCGCGGGGTGGCGAAATAGCGGTAGGCGACATCGATGGTGATGCCCTGCTCGCGTTCGGCGCGGAGGCCGTCGGTGAGGTTGGCGAGGTTGACTTCGCTGCCGCCGGCGAGGTCGGCGGATTTCTGGAGGGCATCCCACTGGTCTTCGAAAATGGACTTCGCGTCGTGGAGGAGGCGTCCGATGAGGGTGGATTTTCCATCGTCCACGCTGCCGGCGGTGGTGAAGCGGAGCAGCTCGGTGTTGTCGGTGGAGACTTCCAGAGAGGATTCTGAGTTGGGGGTCGTAGGGGTGGTCATGAGGATCACTATGAAAAGAGGTTGAAAAGGGAGGCGGGCGGGGCCGGTTTAGAAATAGCCTTC
>PXDP01000514.1 GCA_003565035.1 PVC group bacterium
CCCGGGGTGGC
Organism: PVC group bacterium; assembly: GCA_003565035.1. Lineage (GTDB taxonomy): Bacteria > Verrucomicrobiota > Kiritimatiellia > SS1-B-03-39 > UBA6053 > PXAS01. Next base: position 12 of record PXDP01000514.1, read on the forward strand.
CGCTGCCGCGCCAACCCCGGGCTACGGTGACCGCACCGCCTTCGGGGTGCGTGCAGGGGAAAAGGGTTCACAGCGTTTTCCGGTGGTCGGAAAGGTCTGTCTGGCGTTTTCCGATGGTCGGAAAGGTCTGGCTGGTGTTTTCCGATGGTCGGAAAAGGGGCCGATTGCTCTTCCTTTCTGTGTCTTTGCGCTCGTGTGAGTTTGCCCATCCCTCTTTGCGTTTAATGTGGAGGCTTGTCTGGCCGGGGAAATTTTATAGGATGACGTACATGGACACCGACGATTTAAGCCAGCAAGCCTATGCCGTTCTGAGCGCTGCCGCCAGAGATTGTGATACCCTGAAATCCGAACTGGGGGCGATGGCATCCCGTTTCCTGACGGAGGACGCGTGGCTGAACGGGGTGCGGAAACATCTGAATTCCATCCTGCGGAAACCTGCCGCGTATGTGGATTATTGGGGCCTGGAGAAGGAAGATGGGATTTCCCCGAAGGCCATTTCCAAACTGGCAGGAGACCTCGTCAAACAGGTGGACGAGGTGCTGGCCATGCCGCTGGAGCAGCGGGGGCCTTCGGATTGGTGACGGGTCTAAAAGGTGCTGTCAATTTGCCGTGTCCTAAAAAAGCGAAAGGCCCCGGGGATCTCCCCGAAGCTTGGACGCCGACAAAGATTCTCCCAGTCCGGGAAAAGGGATAGGGAGATTTCGGTGGTTTTCAAAAGCGGAATGCTGGAAACCCCAGGCTTCTTGCATTAGTCTTCCAAAGAAAGATGATACAGATAAGCGTGTATCTTGCCGCTGTATTGTCGGCAAGTTATTTATAGGGAGCATGTAAGATATGGCTACGGATTTTGGTTTGGTTGCGGTTGTTTTTACCACGGAGACACGGAGATCACGGAGGAGATTCACGGAGGCTTGGGTTGTGCGGATACCGTTCGGCGAGCCCCAAAACACCTCCCCGAAGAGCCGAACGGCATCCGGTTCGCCCGCGCTCCCCAGCGCGTATTCCCCCGATATTGGAGCCTTACCGCAGGGTGCCGCGTGGGTTTTGGGGTGAGTTCCGGGGCTCTACGCGGACCCTGCCGTCGTGCTGGCCTCCGTGCTCCTCCGTGTACTCCAGCGAGCTTGCGAGCGGGTGGTTGATTTGGTTGCGGACGGAGTCTGCTTTAGGTAATAAGTAATGGAAATAGGTATTTTATTAAGTAATGTCTTTGAAATTTACAGGAGCGCCGATCTCCGCATCGGCATTCGCGGTGGAGCGGTGCGTCGGAGAAGCCCCCCTGCGCTCCGGCCGAATGCGGCGATGGACGATCCTGTGAGTTTGCCGATTCCCCTTTGCTCTTGATTCGGCTGACTGGCACGGTACGGTCAGTTTATGCACATCTACAAAGTCTATACATTGAAACGCATGGAGGAACGCCTGCAGCAGCACGGCTTCACCAGTTTTGCGGTGGCGTGAACACTTGAAGACGCTGAATTTGGATATCTTTCGTTGATTGTGACACAAAAATATGCATTGATATGTGTCAGGATCATCATGAATACAAATACACAAAGTGTTGATAGAAAGGTTTTATCAAAGATATATGGTCATAAAAGGGGTTGGGTTTTTACACCCAGCCATTTTATGGACCTTGGAAGCCGTGATGCCGTGGCATCCGCGTTGAAGCGGTATAAGCAGAACGGGTTGATCCGGCAACTGGCCCGTGGTCTTTATGACTATCCGGTCAGGCATCCCAGGCTGGGGGAGTTGGCGCCGTCTGTCGATGCGGTTGCTCAGGCGTTGGCGGGAAGGGAGGCGATTCGGATACAACCTTCGGGCGCCTATGCCGCGAACCGGCTGGGGCTTTCCACCCAGGTGCCCATGAAGGTGGTGTATTTAACGGACGGCATTTCCCGCACTGTGGCCGTGGGGAATCAGGAAATCGTCCTCAAACGGACATCTCCGAAGAATATGGCGACGGCGGGACGAATCAGTGGGCTGGTGATACAGGCGCTCCGCTATCTGGGGAAGGAGCATGTGGATCAGAAGATTGTGGATGCGCTGGACAGTCGTCTGGACAGGGCGGCCTGTGATCAGTTGATGCAGGATATCCGGTATGCCCCGGCGTGGATTGCGGACGTTATCCGGGACTTGTCTGAACGGAAAGGCACAGAACAATGAAGGCGTTCGCGTCGCGGCCCCTGTCGGAGCAGGCCTTCTATTTTCAGCAGACCGCCGCGAATTCCGGCCTGTCTGCTGAGGCCGTGGAAAAAGACTTTTGGGTGGTCTGGGTCCTGGACAAGCTGTTCAGGTCGGAAATCCTTGCCCAAAAAATTGGAGAAAAGGGGTCAGGCCGGACTTTGTAGCGTTTTTGCTTTCCATCGCTGCATTCTCCTGAAGGAAGCCATTCATGCCCCGTTCCGTCCGAATCCAATCTCCCGGTGCCCATGACCATGCCATGTGCCGTGACAACAACCGGGAGGAGATTTGCTTCCGTGATGATGGGATAACTCTACCTGTTAATATAAGCGATCAATATAAGCTGCATCGCACCCCGAAGCGGGTGCTTTCACCGTAGCCAGGGGTTTCCGACGCAGGAGGAAAACCCCTGGTGCGCCC
>PXDP01000332.1 GCA_003565035.1 PVC group bacterium
CAAGATCGTGGGTGAACTCCCGCATCGGCGCCATTCGGGTTTCCGCGCCGAAGCTGTCCGCCACCGGTTTGTAAATAATAAAGGCCGCCTGACTCATCACCAGATTCGTGCCCGGCTCCAGAAACACATGCCCGAGAAATTCGATGATTTCGTTACTGCCGTTCCCGAAAAGCAGATGATCCGGGGGCACGCCAAGCTTTTCCGCAAGCGCTCCGCGCAAATAAAAAGCGCCGCCGTCGGGATACAAATGCATTTTGGACGCCGCGGCGCGCATGGCCTCGACCGCCTTGGGACTTGGCCCCAGCGCATTTTCGTTGGAAGCCAGTTTGACCAGTTCAGAGGGCATCAGACCGTGGGCGCGCGCCACCTCCTCCAGCGGGCGGCCGGGCTCATAGACCATCAGCGATTCCAGACCGGGTTTGGGTTTCAGCGGCATATCATCAGCTCCTGAATGCAATCGGATACGATCCCAGCACCGTCAATTCCACACAATGCTCCGCCAGCTCCTCCAGTGCCGCTTTTACCGCCGGATCGTCCGCATGGCCCTCAAGATCCACAAAAAAGGTGTATTCCCATGCCCGCTGCTTGCTGGGACGCGATTCGATCTTTGTCAAATTCAGCTCCGCCTTCTGCAAACTCTCAAGTGCCCGGAACAGCGCCCCGGTTTTGTGGGCCACGCCGAAGAAGATCGAGGTTTTGTCTTTGCCGGAGGGCGGACCATAGGCTTTACCCAGCACCAAAAAGCGGGTGCAGTTCCCGGCAAGGTCCTGAATGTTTTCGTGCAGCACCTCCAACCCGTTCTGCTCCGCCGCCAGGCGCGAGGCGATCGCGGCCGCGCCGGGATCCGCCAGCACATGCGAGGCTGCCCCCGCCGTGCTGCGCGTGGGAACAATCTCCGCATTCGGAAAATTCGCGCTCAGCCAGCCGCGGCACTGCCCCAGCGCCTGCGGATTGCTGTAAATTTTGCTGGGCGATTCACAGCCCGGCTGCACAATCAGGCAATGATGAATGGGCAGATAAATTTCCGCCACCACTTTCAGCGGTGTCCGCGTCAGCCGGTCCTGCGTAGGCGTCACCCCGCCTTCAATGCTGTTCTCAATCGGCACCACCCCATACTGGGCGTTGCCCTTCTCCACTTCATCAAATACCTGCTCCATGGTTTCGCAGGCCAGATAGCGGAGACTCTGTCCAAACTTCGAGAGGGCCGCCTGATGCGTGTAGGTCGTTTCCGGTCCGAGAAAGGCCACCGCCGACTCCATCTCCATCGAAATCGCCGCCGACATGATCTCCCGATAGATCGCCCGAATGTGGGCATCGGACATCGGACCCTCATTGAGTCCCATGACTTTCTCGAAGACCTGCTGCTCCCGCGCCGGCACGTACACCGGCGCGTTGCTCTCATGCTTCAGCCGTCCGATCTCCATCGCAGTGCGGATACGCTCATTCAGAAGCCGGACAATGTCCCGGTCCAGGCTGTCAATCTTTTGGCGGCAGTCTTCGAGGGTCATTCGGATTCCTTCCTCAGTCAATTCCGAGTACGTCTTTCATGGAATACAGGCGGGATGGACGCTGGGTCACCAGCCATTCCGCCGCCCGCAGGGCGCCGAATGCGAAGGTCTCGCGCCGGGTGGCCCGGTGCGACAAATCAATCAGCTCGCCGTCTCCGGCAAAGCGTACCGTGTGATCCCCCACCACATCGCCGCCGCGCAGCGCGTGGAACCCAATTTCCTTCGCGGGACGCTCGCCAGTGATTCCGCCGCGGCCGTCTTTCTGAACCTCGGCCAGGTTCCAGCCGGACCCTTTGGCCGCCGCTTCGCCAAGCAGCAGTGCCGTGCCGCTGGGGGCATCTTTTTTCAGCCGGTGATGCATTTCGGTGACTTCAATATCATAGCCTTTGTCTTTCAGCATCGACGCCGCCTGTTCCACCAGCGAGGCGAGAAGATTCACGCCCAGGCTCATGTTGGCCGAAAACAGAATCGGACAGTGTGTGGCCAGTTCTTTCACTCCGGACAGCTCCTGCTCTGTCAGTCCGGTGGTGCCGATCACCACCGCCTTGTGCGCGGCCGCCAGAAGGTTGATGCGTTCGCGGATGCCGGTGTGAAAACTGAAATCAATGAACACATCGCCCTGGTCCAGCACCGCCGGCAGGTCCGAGGTCAGCGCAATTCCACAGGGCGCACGGCCCGCGAGAATACCGAGGTCAGTGCCCTGCTCCGGTTTGGAGCCCACATCCACACCGCCGGTGAGTTTCAATCCCGGCACCACGCCGTCCAGCAGACCCGCAGCCAGCGTGCGCCCCATGCGCCCAGCGGCACCGATCAGCACCACCCGGGTCATGACAGCGCTCCCGCGTTGCGCAGTGCGGCTTCCAGAAACGCGCGTTTTCCGGAATCCAGCGGCACCAGCGGCAGACGAAACACCTCTTCGCAACGCCCCAGCAGGGCTTGCGCGGTTTTGATCGGCAACGGATTGGTGTCCAGACACAGCAGCGTCTGAAACAGCGCGTGGTTCGCCAGATGCAGGCGGCGGGCGGTGTCGTAATCCCCTGCCATCGCGGCGGTCACCACGGCGACCACCTTTTCCGGAAACGCATTCGATGCCACG
>PXDP01000305.1 GCA_003565035.1 PVC group bacterium
ACCTCATTCCCCAATGCCGTCATATTCAACACCTGACCACTGCGCCCCGCACACAACATCAGAAACTTCCGGAACAGGGTTAAATTTCCAATATTCCGCAAGCTCCGCACATCCCGCTCCACATAGGTTTCCAGATACGACGGATAAAAATCTGCGGCGGACATGCCTCGGTCATACAGTGCCGGGTAGGCCCCCGCAAGCAGACGCGATTCAAGACGCTCAGACGCGGACGCGGGATACTCCTCCAACGAAAGCGGGAGAAGATGAAGCACCGCAACCCTGCCCGCAAGCGACTGGGAAATAGATTCCATCAGCAAAAAATTCTGTGAACCACTGAGAATAAACCGTCCCATCTGTCCACTCGCATCCACAATCCCCTGCAAATAAGAAAACAACGCGGGCACCCGCTGAACCTCATCCAAAATCACGCCTCCAGCGTGGCGCCGCAAAAACCCACGCGGATTTTCCTCCGCCTCTGCCCGAATATCCAGATCCTCCAGGTTCACGTACACATGGTCCTTGAACAAATGACGCAACAACGTCGTCTTGCCGGATTGCCGCGGCCCTGTCAGGGAAACCACCGGAAAGATTGAGGACAGCCGAAGCAGTGACTCAGCGAGATTTCGGTCGATCATTTTGCCAGAATACATCAAGCCAACCCTATGTCAATGTAAATCAGGGAATTCAATTCCCCGATTTACATTCCGACCGTTTTCCGATCATCGGGAAACGGGGACATTCATTTTCCGATCATCGGAAAAACAGCATTTTCACTGATCCCGAAGAATTTTTTTCGCTTCCTCCCAAGGCATAAATGCGTCCTGACCCGTCTTCAATGCATTCTCCCTTTCCCGTAAGACATCCCTATGCCAATCCGGGGAAATATCAGCATCATCCGAACGGCTCAGATCCGTCCAGATTTCTTCCATAGCGCGGAGTTTCTCAGTCCGCGAAAATTTTTCCAAGTCTAATAGTGTAGTCATAAGGATAAGCTACATCACCCCTTCGTTTGGTTCCAGTCCTTTTTTAATGATTCTGAACGTACGCTTCACTTCTCCACCGGGATCACGATGCCGCGCATGATCTGGTTCTGGGCAAGCAGGAAGACAAACAGGGTCGGCAGGGCCGCGAGGACAAAGGCGGCATTCATCACCCCGGGTCCGTAACCCTGCTGGAGCTGATACAGGCACACCATCAGGGTCCACATGCGCTCGTCCTGACAGATCAGCAGCGCGAACATAAAGTTGGTGTAGGCGTTCACAAAAGCACTCAGGGCAATTACCGCGAGAATGGGTTTCGACAGACTGAAGGTGATCATCCAGAACATCCGCAGCTCCCCCGCCCCGTCCAGGGCCGCGCTTTCGTAGAGATCGCGGGGAAGCGAATCAAAAAAGCCCTTGAGCAGAAAAATCGAATAGCCATGGGCCATCCCCGGCAGCAGCAGGGCCCAGAAGGTGTTGAGCAGTCCGAAATCGCGCAGCATCAGAAACACCGGAATCTGGGTCACCATCGGCGGAAAGGCCATCGTGAGCAAAAGAAACAGCAGCAGCGCATACGCGTTGGGCGGCCGGAAGCGGCTCAGGGCGTAGGCCGCCAGCGGGTTCACAATCAGGGCCAGCAGCACCGCCATTGCGCAGTAAAACACGGTGTTGCCCAGCCCGCGGCCGTCCACAATGAGAATTTCCCAGACCGTGGCCAGATGCTGGGTGAGAAACAGACGGCGGATCGCCGGGCGGTGCGCCTCAAACATCAGTTGATCCGCCTCCCGGATCGGCGGCGCGGTACCGGTTTGCTCCCGCCACGCCAGGTCCGGACTCTGCAGCGAAAGTGCGGAAACGGGGGCGCGGTGCACCTGTCCCTCCCCATCCTGCCAGCCTTGCAGAAACGCTTCCCAGTCGGCCCGCAGCGGACCGCTCTCCGCCCAGCGTGCGGGGACCGGAACATCGCTCCAGTCCTCTGCCGGCAGATGCGTCACCCGCCGGAAGGTGGGCAGGTCCACATACCGCGCCGCGAGAAAAGCCTGCCAGGCTTCCCGGGCTTCGGGCCCCAGGCGGACAAACTGCGGATGCACGATTTCCCGGACAAACAGCGTCCAGACCTCCAGTACCCCGGGATCCTCCGGGACCGACGGCGTCAATGCCGGCCGCGGCGCATCCCGTCCCTGCTGCGGAATCCAGACCCGCTCCTGAAAAAATCCGGTCAAATGGATATCCGCCACCGACCATTCCGGAGCTTCGTCCGCCACATAGACCTCCCAGGCCCGCCACCAGGGCGAATCCTCCACCCGGCCCAGACGCGCCCGCGGGTCCGGGGCCAGAACCGACACCGCATTCCACCCCGGAAAATCCGTCTCCAGCGCAGTGTTCCCCTTCTCGATGTCCCCGGCATAGCGGTCTTTCAGATACCGGATAAATCCGCGCACATTGCGGCCCCGCGAGCGGCTCACAGGGGTCAGCGTGTACCCCGGAAATTTCGCCCCGCCCTCCTGCGCGAACGCGTGCCAGGCCCGGGCCGCTTCGGGATCGGAAACCGCCGGATACGCCAAGGTCGAAAAATCGGCGTCATCGATGCCCCAGGCCGCGCGCAGCGCGGCAGGGGATTCGTTATAGAGGGCCTCGATGTGCTTGCGGAACAGGGCTGTATCGTCGCGCACAAACTCCGGAATCAACTGAAATCCGTGCTGATCCACCCCGGTGCGGGTGGCTCCGCTGAGCATGAGCAGAAAAGGCACCACCATCGTCAGCGCCCCCAGCGTGAGGAGCGCAAAAATCGCCCCGTGCAGAAAACGGACCTTCCAGGCTTTGCGGCCGGTTTTGGGGATCAGGCCCATCAGTGCTTCTCCGAGGTTCGAAATTCCAGATTTGCCAGCATGCGCAACTGCCAGAGGGTGAAGCCGATGAGCAGTGCCCCCAGCAGCCAGGCCATGGCGGTGGCCGGACCAAAGCGCAGAAAAATGAAGGCCTGATAAAAAATGTGCAGGCCTGCCACCTCCGTGTTCGCGCCTCCGCCGGTCATCGCGAGAATGTTCGCCTCCGCATTGAAGAACGCGGCGATAAACACGCCGATAAAATTAATCAGAATCAGCGGTTTCAGCCGGGGGGCAACCACAAAGAGGATTTTGTCGAGAAAACCCGCGCCGTCGATTTCCGCCGCTTCGTAGGATTCTTCGTCGATCCCTTTGAGGGCGGCGAGATACACCAGGCATCCGGGCCCCATGCCCGCCCAGGCCAGCGGCAGCACGCAGGCGAGCATGGCGGTGGCCGGATCGCTCAGCCAGCGCACCGGCTCCTGCAGGGTCGCCCCGAAGCGGAACCCGCCGCTTTGCGCCATGATCGGTTCAATCAGCGTCCAGGCTGTCCAGAGGAATCCCCCCGCGGCGATCCACAGCAGCCCCGCCCACAGACGGCTGTCCTGCCGCATCAGCCGCCTCGCCAGCCCCGCACACACGGCGGCAAAAAACAGTCCGCCCGCCAGATGCGCACCCGCCGGAATCCGCATCACCACCGCGTTGAGCAGCCCACGCTCACTCTCTTCATAAAACGATTTCCACATGAGAATCATCACCAGACCGTTCACCACCGCCGGCAAATAATAGACCGTCCGGAAAAACAGCCGCGCCCGCGGCACCTCCTGCAGCAGAATGGCCAGCAGCATCGGCGGCAGAAAGGTCAGCCCCATCACCAGCAGCGTGTAGCGGATGGCGGTCCAGACCGCCGTCCACCAGCGGGAGTCAAACAGCACCTCGCCGAAATTACGCAGCCCCACCCAGGGCGAGGGATCGAGGAGGCGGTAATCCTGAAAAGCCATCAGCGAGCCCCGGCCCAGCGGTACATACTGCCACAGCGCCACCGTGGCCAGGGCTGGAAACATCAGCGCCGCCACCCAGAGGTGATTGCGGCGTTTGCCCACCTCGCCGGTCGCCACCGCCGCCCGGGCGTAGGTTTTCACAATCCGCCGGATGACCCAGGCGTATCCCGCTGCCAGCGCGATCAGCACCAGCGCCGACACCGTGTTTCGTTTGCGCAGTTCCTCGGGAGCGGTGATCCCCAGCATGTCCCGCCGCGCCCGCCCCGCCGCATCGCGCAACAGATCCTGCAGCACATCCAGCCGCGCCTCCCGCTCCTCCGGCAGCCGCCCGGCAATCGCCAGCTCCTGCGCCCGCTGCAGCGGCACCGACAGCAGATCGTAGGCGATATTGCTGTTTGGACCGTAGGGTTCCGGACGGCCGTTCTCAATACTGAGCGCAAACACATCCATCCAGCCCGGCGGGGTGAGTTTCAGCAGCGCGCCATACCCGAAGCGCTCCAACTGCCGCGGATTCAGAAAACCGGCCAGCCCCGACTCCACCAGAATGCGGGTGCGGATCTCCTGCGCCTCCTCCGAATCAAAAAAGCGGATAAATTCCCAGGCCGCATCACGCACCACCGGATGCCGGATATCGCGGAAGAGCCCCAGCATGCGACTGTTCACCTCGCCGGCCCGGAACCCATCCGGGCCTTTCGGAATAGGGGCGAGACCGGTCAGTTCCGGATTGATCACATCAAACATCTCCTCGTCCACATACCCCTGGGTGATGGCAATATCCCCCTGCTGCCACCTGGCCCAGGCCCCGGCGGTATCCCGGAAGGCGAAACCGCGCCGGAGCGTGCCGCCGTCATCCACCCAGGGTTCGGTCACCAGGGTGGTGTAAAAATCCAGCGCCACCGCCGCCTCGCGGGAATCGTATTCGATGGTCCATTCATTGGTGTCCGGATTACGCACCATGAATTCCGCCCCGGCGGACCATAAGAAGGACGTGAACTGATAACTTTCATGTGTCCCGCGGGCGAAACGGATGCCATACCGCCCCGCACCCGGATCGGACAGCACCCGCACCGCATGGTGCAAATCGTCCCAGGTCCACGTTTCATCCGGCGGATCAAGCCCCGCCTCCGCAAAGCGGTCCTTCCGATACAGCAAGCCCTTCCCCAACAAACCCCCATACGGCAACGCCCAGGTATGCTCGGTGCCCTCCGGCCCCGGCCGGCGGATCACCGGCCAAACCTTCTCATGCACCCGTTCCGCCAGTTCCTCCTCCGATATCTCCGCCAGATACTCATCCAGCGGGGCCAGAAAGCCCTGACGAATATACGTGTCCGACCGCCGGAAATTCAAATACATCACATCCGGTGCCACACCCCCCGCAATCGCCATCAGATCCGATTCCACTCCCTCCACCCGGATTCCAGTGAATTTGCGGGCGCGCACCGACACCCGGTCCCAGTCGTGCGCCCCGTAGCGCTCCGGGTTTTCCCGGTAGCGTTCCGCATACCGCTCCCGCACAATCTCCGGATAGCGCCGTTCAAAGGCCCGAACCACCGCCAGGTTCGCGCGCGACATCGGATCATTGCGCGTCGCATCCGGCAGCACCCAGTTATGCACCACCACCGTCACCACCGGAGCCCCGTTCTCCACCGACACTCCCCGCCCGAAGACCCGGAAGCCCCCCCCAATCAGCAACAAAAACAACAGACAAATACGGCGCATGGCGAATGCATAGACGAATTCCCGGAACGGAAAAACACTTTTCTGCGAAAAACGCTGGACAGTCCCCCCGAAAACACATATCACTTCCCGCCCGTCGAACCCGCAGGAACGTGCGGATCACCCCAATTTTCAATCAACACCCCCTTATTTATCATGGCTAAATCCGGAAAAACCCGCAAGTCCGCCTCCAAACGGTTCAAAAAAACCGGCACCGGCAAGTTGATCTTTCACTCGCCCGGTACCCGGCATCTGATGTCCTGCAAATCCCGCAAGCAGAAGCGTCGCCTGGCCAAAGCCAAAGTGATGACCGCCGGGGATGCCGCCCGTTACAAATCCATTTGACCTAATTTTTTCGATCAGGAGTTCACACCATGCCCCGCGCAACCAACGCCCCCGCTTCCCGCAAACGTCGTCATGACCGTCTGAAACTCGCACGCGGTTTCCGCGGCGGACGCAGCAAACTGTTCCGGACCGCCACCGAATCGGTGGACCGGGCTCAATGCATGGCCTTTGCCCACCGCAAAACCAAAAAACGCGACTTCCGCGCTCTCTGGATCATGCGGATCTCCGCCGCCGTCAAGCCCTTTGGCCTCAATTACAGCACCTTCATGAACGGTGTGAAAAAAGCCGGAATCGACCTGAACCGCAAAATGCTCTCCGAGATCGCCATTCACGATCCCGAAGGCTTCGCCGGCATCGTCGAAAAAGCCAAAGCCCAGCTCAGCTAATTTTTGTTCATTGTTTTTCTCTTGTGGTTACGCTCCGGTTCGCCGGAGCGTTTTTTTTGCCCCCATAAAATCCCTTGCAAGAATTCCGAAATCCGATAGATAACCCGGTTCTGCCCTGACCATCCGAATTGGAGACCCCCATGGACCGACTAATCGCTTTGCTGAAAGAAAACGCCCGTATTTCCCTCGAAGATGCCGCCCTGCAACTGGACATGAGCCCGGAAGAGGTGGCCACCGCCCTGGAAAACCTCGAAGTCGCCGGGGTCATTCGCGCGTATCAGGCGATTGTCAACGAGGACAAGCTGGAGGCCGATCAGGTGACCGCTGTGATTGAAGTGAAAGTCACGCCCGAGCGCGAGGGCGGGTTCGATCACATCGCCTCCCGCATCTGCCGCTATCCGGAGGTCACCTCCATGTACCTCATGTCGGGGCAGTACGATTTGATGCTGTTTGTCGAAGGTCCGGACCTGCGGACCGTGGCCACCTTTGTCAGTGCCCGCCTGTCTTCGATTCCGGGGGTTACCGGAACCGCCACCCATTTCCGCCTGAAAACCTACAAGCACCACGGGGTGCTGATGGAACAGGATCAAGCCCATGAACGGCTGCAAGTCTCTCCCTGATTTACACATATGACATCTCCCGCTTACAAACCTATCCGCGACCGCCTGGCCTCCACGGTGGTCGATCTTCCCCGCTCCGGCATCCGCGACTTCTTTGATATCGTCTCCCAGATGAAAGAGGTGATCAGCCTCGGCGTCGGCGAGCCTGATTTCACAACCCCCTGGCATATCCGCGAGGGGACCATGTACTCCCTGGAACAGGGTCAGACCGGCTACACCTCCAATCTCGGGATGCCCAAACTCCGCAAAGCCATCAGCGGCTATGTGGAGCGGACCTTCGGCCCCAGCTATCACCCGGACAAGGAGATCCTCATCACCGTCGGCGTCAGTGAGGCGCTCGACCTCGCGGTGCGCGCCCTGTGCAATCCCGGCGACGAGGTGATCTATCATGAACCCTGTTATGTCTCCTACCGTCCGCTGATCACCCTGGCCCACGCCAAGCCGGTGATTCTGGAGACGAGCGCCGAAGACAACTTCCGCGTCACCGCCGAACGCCTGCGGCCGCTGATCACCGAGCGCACCAAACTGTTGATCCTGAATTTCCCCAACAACCCCACCGGGGGAGGTCTCAGCGCCGAAGATGTCAAAGGCATCGCCGAACTGGCGGTGGAGAAGGACCTCATCGTCATCACCGACGAAATTTATTCCGAACTCACCTACGACCGTCCGCACGTGAGCATTGCCGCCATGCCGGGAATGCGTGACCGCACCATTTTCCTGCACGGGTTCTCCAAGGCTCTGGCCATGACCGGCTGGCGGATTGGCTTTGCCTGCGCGCCGCCGGAACTGACCGAGGCGATGATGAAAATCCATCAGTACACCATGCTCTGTGCTCCGGTGATGAGCCAGGAGGCCGCCTACCAGGCGCTCCGCCATCCGGAACGCGACATTCAGGAAATGAAAGAGTCCTACTGGCGCCGCCGCAATTTCCTGCACGCCTCGTTTGTCAGCATTGGCCTGAAATGCCAAAAGCCCGAGGGGGCCTTCTACATGTTCCCTGAAATCCGCGATTTCGGAATCAGTTCCAAAGAATTCGCGATCAAACTCCTCGAACAGGAGCAGGTGGCCGCCGTGCCCGGCACCGCCTTCGGCGCCTGCGGGGAAGGTCACCTCCGCTGCTGCTACGCCACCTCCATGGAACAGCTCAAAGTCGCGGTGACCCGCATCGAGCGGTTTATCGGAGGCTTGAAGTGACCGGCAGGGTCATCAACGCCGTTGCCCCCACCCGGATCTGCGATGTTGGCGGCTGGACCGACACCTGGTTCGCCCGCCGCGGGCGGGTATTCAATCTCGCTATCGCCCCCCAGGTCGAAGTGCAGATCACCGTGCGCCCCGCGGTGGACGGGGAACCCCGCATTGTCATTCGGGCCGAGAACTACAACGAAGCCTACCCGCTGGACCCCACCCACATTCTCTACGGCAAGCATCCGCTCATCGAAGCGGCGGTCGAGGAGATGAACTGGCCGGACGATATTGCCATCCACGTCAATCTCTTTTCTTCCGCCCCGCCCGGAGCGTCCATGGGCACCTCGGCCGCCGTCTCCGTGGCGCTGCTGGGCGCACTGGACGCCCTGACCGAGGGCCGTCTGTCCTCCCACGATGTCGCGGTCCTCGCCCACAGCCTCGAAACCGAGCGGCTCGGTCTGGAATGCGGCGTGCAGGATCAGCTCGCCAGCGCCTACGGGGGAGCCAACCTCATCCACATGACCGAGTATCCGCGCACCACCGTGACCCCCATCCACATGCCGGACGAACTGTTCTGGGATCTGGAACAGCGCCTCATGCTCATCTACATCGGCAAACCCCACAACTCCTCGGAAACCCACAAAAAGGTGATCGCCGATCTTGGAGACAATCCCTCCGGAGACGCACGCCTTGAACGCCTCCGCGAACTGGCTCTGGAGGCCCAGGCCGCGCTCTCCGCCCGCGATTTCACCGCCCTTGGCGGCGTACTCAATGCCAACACCGATGTCCAGCGCGCCCTGCATCCCGATCTCGTCTGCCCCGCCTTCGAGGAAATCATGGCTGTGGCCCACGATTTTGACGCCCTCGGCTGCAAAGTCAACGGCGCCGGCGGCGACGGCGGCTCCATCGCGATTCTCACCCGGGCCGACATGTTCCAAAAGCGGGCCATGGAACGGGCCCTGGCCGAAAAAGGCTACCAGTCCCTCCCGGTTCATCTCGCCCGGCGCGGACTGCGCGTCTGGACCACCGAGGTCTGATCCCCGCCCATGCCCGCCTCCCTCAATCAGCGTCTGATCGCCAGCTATCTCGAACAGCCCGGACAACTCCCCGAAGAGCTCCGCCGGGAGGCTGAGACGCGGGGCGGGCCCGTGGTGCTGTACGCCCTCGCGGACCTCGGCCCCGATCACCGCATGCAGGAATGCTGGGTTCTCCTCTGCGAAAAGGCCCTGCTCACTGTGCAGCAGTCCGTATGGACCCACATCGACCGCAATGCCATCACCCGCATCGACGCCACCCCCGGGCTCTCCTCCACCCGCTGGCGGGTGCTCGGCACAAACGATGACGACACCCCGCTGCTCGAACTCCGCTTCAGCCGCCGCCAGCAGCGCGGCATGGAAAACATCAAAATTCTCCTTGAAGCCGAAGCTCCGCCCGCCAATCCGCCCGATCCCGACACCGTCTACGCCGAAAGCACCGCCGAACCCGTGCGCAACGCCCAGGCCGCCATCCGCGGCAGCGAACTGGCCGTCATCTGGCGCCTCCTCCGCTACCTGCTTCCCTACAAAGCCGATCTCTGGATCGGCGGCAGCGCCGCTGTGCTGCTCACCCTGCTCACCCTGGTGCCGCCCCGTCTTTCCGGCCTCATCATCGACGGACTCCAGGGCGGCGAAAGCATCCACGACCTCCTCCCCCTCGTTTACATCATGGGCGGAGCCTTTTTTCTGCGCGGATTCTTCCTCTGGATTCGCCTCCGCCGCATGGCCTTTATGGGCGAACGCGTGGCCCACGACATCCGCTCCCACGTCTACAGCCATCTGCAAACTCTCAGCCTCCGCTTTTTCACCCGCAAACAAACCGGCTCCATCATCGCCCGTTGCTCCAGCGACACCGACCGCCTCTGGGATTTTATTGCCTTCGGCATCATCGAAGTCGCCCTCTCCGTGCTCATGCTCTTCGGACTCGGCACCGTCCTGCTGCTGCTCGACTGGCGCATGGGCCTGATCCTCACCCTGCCCGTTCCCTTCATTCTCTACGCTTTCTACCGGCACAGCACCGGCATGCAGACCATCTTCCTCAAGGCCTGGCGCAAATGGTCCGACCTCACCTCGGTGCTCTCCGGCACCATCCCCGGCATCCGCGTCGTCAAAGCTTTCCATCAGGAGGACCGCGAAGTGCGCCGCTTCGGAGTCGAAAACGATGCCTGCCTGGACACCTTCACCCGCATCCACAAAATCTGGACAAATTTCTGGCCGGGGCTCACCCTCACCTTTCAGGTGATCACCCTCTCCATCTACGCCTTCGCCCTCCCCCGCCTCACCGGGCAGACCGGCCCCGAACTCACCCTCGGCACCTTTGTCACCTTCCTCCTCTACGCCGGCATGTTCATGCAGCCGCTGGAAACCATCGGGCAAATGACCCGCATGATGAACAAGGCCGTCAGTTCCGCCCACCGCATCTTTGAAATCCTCGACACCGAACCCCAGATTCAGGATGTGCGCGACCCGGTGATCCTCGACCCGCTCAAAGGCGGGATTGTTTTCGAAAACGTCGGCTTCACCTACGACGGGGTCCGTCCGGTGCTCAAGGATGTCTCCTTCGAAGTCAAACCCGGGGAAGTCATTGGCCTCGTCGGCCCCTCCGGCGCCGGCAAAAGCACCATCATCAATCTCCTCGCCCGCTTTTACGATCCCGTCCTCGGCGGCATCCGCATCGACGGCACCGACCTGTGCAAACTCGACATCGGAGCCTACCGCCGTCAGCTCGGCATGGTCCTGCAGGATCCCTTCCTCTTCCATGGCAGCCTCCTCGAAAACATCAGCTACGGCCTGGAGGATCCCGATCCCGCCGCCGTCATTGAAGCCGCCCGCGCCGCCCACGCCCACGACTTCATCTGCGGATTTGAGCAGGGCTACGAAACCATGGTCGGCGAACGCGGCCAAACGCTCTCCGGCGGGGAGCGGCAGCGCATCTCCATTGCCCGCGCCATCCTGCACAATCCCAAAATCCTCATCCTCGACGAAGCCACCTCCAATGTGGACACCGAAACCGAGCGCAACATCCAGGACGCCCTCGACCGGCTGGTGGAAGGCCGTACCGTGATCGCCATCGCCCACCGCCTCTCCACCCTGCGCCGGGCCGACCGCCTCATCGTCCTCAAAGACGGACGCATTGTGGAGACCGGCACCCATGACGAACTGCTTGCCCTCGAAGACGGCGTATTCCGCAAACTCTACGAACTCCAGCAGGAACTCCATCAGAGGTTTGCCATATGAGCGTCGCTGTCCAACTCCGGCGTGCGCCCAACGGACGCCTGCTCCTCTGCCGCGGGGAAGACCGTATCCCCGTCCGACCCCGCCGCTGCTTCCCCTGGGCGAATCCCAACGAGTGGATTTCCCTGCGCGACGACGAAGGCCATGAACAGGCCCTCATCCATCTCCCCGAAACGCTCGAACCTGCTTCCCGCGAACTGCTCCTGCAGGAACTGCGCGACAGCGCCCACACCTTTGAGATCACCCGTATTCACGAATGCCGCAAAGAGATCGAACTCCGCTGCTGGCGCGTAGACACCCGGCAGGGCTCCCGCAGTTTTCAAACCGAACTCGACGAATGGCCCCAGCGCCTCCCCCGCGGCGGCATCCTCATC
>PXDP01000138.1 GCA_003565035.1 PVC group bacterium
GTCAAAATAATGTGGGGCAGAATAATGAGGGGGGAGTCAGAATGATTATGGGCAGAATGATGGGTAGGGAAATGGAAGGGGAGTCAGAATGATGAGTAACGAGCGGGGAAGGGTGTGGATCAACCGTAGACAGGGGAAAGCGCAGGCGTTGTCTTGCGCTCCGAAAACACTACATCCCGGAGGCCGAGCCAGTGGGCTGGCGCGAAGGCAACACATTCGACGGCGTTATGCGAGTCGTCGAATGCTCCGGCGGAGTCCCAGACCAGCGCATGTGTGGACATGTTTCACACGGGAATCGGGAATGAGATATCTGCGCCTGGGACTGGCCGGGGCTTTCTTTTCTCAGCATCGCCGAAAATTTATCGAAACTGTATTTCGGTCTGTGGCATCAGGCTGGTGGTCACGGGGACGGTCATGGACCGGTTATTGCGGATAATCTCCAGGGTGAGAATATCCCCGGGGCGCCCCAGACGCACGATGCTGCTGAGTTCCTGCCCGGAACGGATACTTTTGCGGTTCACGCGGCGCACCAGATCGCCGGCCTCCAGTCCGGCTTCGTCGGCGGGGCTGTTTTTGACGATGCGGGTCAACAGGACTCCTTCACGGGTGTCCTGCATCACAACGCCGAGCCAACTGAATTCGATCCCCTCGGTGCCGCCAATGATAAGTTCCGCCGCCCGCATGGCGGTGTTGGAGGGTACAGCGAAGCCAATGCCGATGTTTCCCTGATTCATGCCGCCGGCGGTGCGGATCAGGGTGTTGATTCCGATCAGACGGCCTTCAATGTCGATCAGCGGCCCCCCGCTGTTTCCGGGATTGATCGCGGCGCTGGTCTGGATAAAATCCACAATCGGCAGAAAACTTTCGGACCGTCCTTTGTGGCTGATGACTCCCTGGGTGACGGTGCTGCTTAAACTGAAAGGTGATCCGATGGCCATGACCATCTCGCCGACCCGGATTTTGTCCGAATCGCCGGCTTCAATCGTGGGGAACGTTCTCTCCTCTTCGGACTCAATCCGGAGCACGGCAATATCGGTGGGTTCGTTTTTGCCCACGAGCGTTGCGGGATAGGCGGTGCCGTCTTCCAGGATTACTTCAATACGCTGTCCGCCGTGCAGCACGTGAAAGTTGGTGAGCACATAGCCTTCGGGATCGATGATGACTCCGGAACCCTGGCCGACAGGGCGTTGGGCTTCCCGCAGGAGGCGTCCGTACCAGTCGACAAAATAACGGGTGGATTCGGTGCGGATGACCACGACAGCGGGCAAGACGTTTTCGACGGTGTCGGCCATCGCGTGGTTTACCGCCCGGGCAACATCCAGCGGGGTGGCATCCCGCATTTCAATTGCGGGTGGCGGCGGCACCGGTTCGGGCGGCGGTTCCGGCGGAAGGGCTTCAGGCGGATTCCGCCCGCAGCCGGCAACGAAAAGCAGCAGAAGGATTGTTAACGCTTTGCAGGTCATGTCAGATCGGTTTGAAAGGATTCGGTCTTGATTTGTCCGTCTTTTTTGACGAGTTTTTCGATACGTCGTTCCACTTCATTCAGCCGTTTTCCGCAAATGTCAACCAGGTTGGAGCCCTCCTCAAAATGAGCAATCATCTGATCAAGGCTGAGATTCCCGGCCTCCATTTCGGCGACCAGGATCTCCAGGCGTTTGAGTGCCTCCTCGAAAGCGGGCGGGGATTGGGCGGGTGCGGATTCGGCGGTGTCTTCTTTTTTGGCTGGCATGATATTCTGCTTATAGACCGGGAACGGTGCCCGTGTCCAGCAGGATATGCTCCTGTCCGTTCCTGCGGATCACCGCCTGACCTCCCACCGCATCTCCGGGCTCAGTGTTGAGGAAGATCTCATCGGTTTGGCCGTTGAGGGTCACACGCACGCCTTTGCCGTCGTCGAGGGTTTCGAAAACTGGCGGTTCGGTGCCACGCGGGTAGGGGTAGAGGACCCAGAGTATGGGGGTGCCGGGGCGGGTGTTCAGGCGAACCCATTGCTGGTATTCGCCGAACATCCAGGGACCGCTCCAGCCTTCGGGTGGAATCATGGCTTTGCCGTCGGTTTCCTGCAGGAGCTTTTGCCAGGCCAGGCTGTCCTCACACCAGTCCCTCGGTCGGAACCGGGGCCTCCAGCCGGGAAGGGGAAGGGTGTTGACGTTCTGCTCCGCTTTGTACGCCTGCATGCGCCCGGCCCAGTCCTCCATCGTCTCGCCGGGGCGGATCGTGTACTCGTCGCCAGGGCCGATGATCCAGGTGTCGGAGTACCACCAGTGGCGGATATCGATCTTTAAATCGCTGGCGTCGGCGACATAGAGCGCCATATCCATTTCGCCCTGCCCGCGGGCGAGAATGAGGTTGTCCTGTACGGTCAGTTCGCGGGAGAGCAGGTGGATATTGACTGCCTGGCCTTCGCGGTTCACGGTTTCATCGCGTACGACCAGATAGTCGGTCATGTGACTGTCCACAGGCTGTTTGACCATAGAGATGAAGCGACGGTGGGTGATGGGATGCACCTCGCGGCTGCCGTAGTCGCGCTGGAATTCGTGGTCTTCCGGATAGACCGGGGTCATGCTGACGTGGGAGGATTTCCGTTCCGCGACAAACAC
>PXDP01000073.1 GCA_003565035.1 PVC group bacterium
CGACGACATCCTGGCCTTCGGTGACTTTGCCGAACACGGCGTGTTTGTTGTCCAGCCAGGGGCAGGCCACGTGGGTGATAAAGAACTGGGAACCGTTGGTGTTGGGGCCGGCATTGGCCATAGACAGAATTCCGGGGCCGGTGTGTTTAAGGTCGGGATGAAATTCGTCAGCAAAGGTGTAGCCGGGGCCGCCGGTTCCGCGTCCCTGGGGACAGCCGGTCTGGACCATGAAGTCGGCAATGACCCGGTGAAAGACCAGGCCGTCGTAAAAGCCTTTTTTGGCCAGGGTTTCAAAATTTTCAACGGTCTTGGGCACTTTATCGTTGTAGAGTTCGATGATAATGGTGCCTTTGTCGGTATCGATGGTCGCTTTTTTCATAGAAGTGAAGTCCGGGTTGGGGTTAAATTCCGCGAACAGCCCTGTTTAAAGGCGCGCGGGTTGAATTTCGATAGAAACGGTGCGGTTCCGGGCCTTGTTGGAGGCCGGGGTGTTGGGGAAAGGCGGGTCGCGGTCGCCGGAGCTGATGGGGCGCAGGCGCGAGGCCGGAACGCCGGCGCGGGTGGTGAGATGCTGGACCACTTCCTGAGCGCGAAGTTCGCCGAGATGATCATTGCTCTGGAAGGCGCCGCCGGGCCGCACGGGATCATTGTCGGTATGGCCGATGACCACGATCAGACAGTCGCCGCAGGCGGCGGTGATGGCTTCGGCGATCCGGTTCAGGCGGCGCTGCTGGGCGGGGTCGATGGTCGTCAGGCGGCTGAAGACCGGGGACATGAAGACGATGCGGGGGGTGTTGTTGAGATCGCGGATTTCGATCCCGTCGATTTCCGACAGCGCCGCGCGCCATTGTTCGACGCTCATGCGGCGGGTTGAGGCGGGCCGGTCTGTTCGGGCGGGCGTGTCCGTGCGTGCGGGGGATTCCGGTTCCCGTTCTCCGGCAACTTCCGGCGTGTCGGGCACGGGTTCCGGACGGGGGCCTCGGCAGCGGGAGAGGTTGAGACCGACCCAAAGGATGAGAATCACAGCCACGGCCAGGGTTAGAATCGACTTGTAAGGTGTTTGGTGCGTCGGACGGTTGAGTTCTTCCTCCAGCAAGCCGTTCAGTCGGCCGCTGGGTTTGTACGATCCCGCAGGTTTGGGGGCATCGGAGGCCGGGGGCGTCTGAAGTTTCCGGCGCTCTCCCATGAGATTGCTGGCGGCGTAAAAGGCGGAAATGGCACTGTCGTCCACACGGTACATGCGCACGGGCACCTCTTCCAAACCGGCCTCGCGGGCGGCGGCCAGACGTTTAAATCCCGCCAGAACTTCCAGACCTTCCGTGGTTTGCCGCACGAGCAGGGGCTGCAGCAGACCATAGGTTTTGACCGATTCCACCAGGGCGGGGGAGGGTGTGACTGATTCCGGCGCATTGGGACCCGGCCGCAGACGCGCCAGAGGAATCCGGGGCAAACGCTCGGTAGAGGGAGGGGGCTGGGAAGATGTTGTCGGCTCTGAGTCACTCATAATATCTAAGTCTTCACTTAACGCCATTTTCGGGGAAAGTGCAATCTCTCGTCGAGAAAACTTGCAGAATTTGCATTCCGGGCCGGGACTTGGTTTCCGGAGACATGAATTCGGCTACAGTTTTTCGGGGTATTGAAGTGGAATGTATGCCGGTGTGGGTTTGCGCTTGCGGTGCGGATTTAAATCGGATATCTGCTGTCGCGTTTCTTGAAATCAACCTCTTAAAAGGAAAATCGAATGGCTGAAGTAAAAAAAGTTGCGTTTTTAACGGCGGGCGGTCTGGCTCCCTGTCTGTCATCTGCCCTGGCGGCATTGATCGAGCGGTACACGGAGGTGGCCCCTCAGGTGGAACTGATTGCCTATACCAGCGGCTACAAAGGTCTGTTGCTGGGGGAATCGATTCCGGTAACGGATGAGATCCGCAAGCAGGCGGCGGTGCTGTATACGCATGGCGGCAGTCCGATTGGCAACAGCCGGGTGAAGCTGACCAATGTGAAGGACTGCGTAAAGCGCGGGCTGGTGAAAGAGGGGGAAAATCCTCTGGAAGTCGCGGCCGCGCAGTTGACCAAAGACGGGGTGGATGTGCTCCACACCATCGGCGGGGACGACACCAATACCACGGCGGCGGATCTGGCCGCGTTTCTGGCCGAAAACCAGTACGAACTCACAGTGGTGGGGCTGCCCAAAACCATCGACAACGATGTGATTCCGATCCGTCAGTCGCTTGGTGCCTGGACGGCGGCGGAGGAGGGGGCCAAGTACTTTGCCAATGTGGTGGCGGAGCACAACGCGAATCCCCGGATGCTGATTATTCACGAAGTGATGGGGCGCAACTGCGGCTGGCTGACGGCGGCGACGGCGGTGGAATACCGCAAGCTGCTTGACGGAATGGATTTTGTGCCGGGTATCGGACTCAGCCGGGAGCGCAAAGAGGTTCACGCGGTGTTTGTGCCGGAAATGGCGGTGGATCTTGAGGCGGAGGCTGTCCGTCTGAAAGCGGTTATGGATGCGCATGACTGTGTGAACATCTTCATTTCTGAAGGCGCGGGGGTTGAAAGCATTGTGGCGCAGATGGAAGTCAAAGGCGAAACGGTTCCGCGCGATGCCTTCGGACACATCAAGCTCGACGCGGTGAACCCGGGCGCCTGGTTTGGCAAACAGTTTGCCGAAATGCTGGGCGCGGAAAAAGTGCTGGTGCAGAAGAGCGGCTATTACAGCCGGGCGGCACCCAGCAATGCTGCCGATATCGAATTGATTCAGAAATGCGCCTTCCTGGCGGCCGACTGTGCGCTGAAGCGCGAAACCGGCGTGGTGGGCGAGGACGAAGAGCGGGGCAATGAACTGCGCGCCATTGAGTTCACCCGGATTAAAGGCGGAAAGCCGTTTGATATTGAGGTGTCCTGGTTCGGGGATTTGCTTGCCGGGATCGGACAGCGCAAAGGCGCGAAAGTGCACGTGGCCCATTGATGCGGCCGCTTTTCCGATGATCGGAAAACACAAAAAAGCCCCGCAAAATGCGGGGCTTTTTTGTGGGGGGGGATCCGGTAAGATCCTACCGGCCGGCGGCGTTGCGCGCGGCTTCGTCGAGGGCGTTTTGGCGGGCCGCGCGACGGGCGTCCTCCTGGTCGATCCAGCTGTAGATCAACTCGCCTTGATCGGGGAGTCCGGAGCGGTTGTTGAGGCCGCCGGCTTCCGCGAGCTGCACGGAGACGAAGATGATGATTTCCTCCTGCTGCTTTTCGGTGCGGGTGTAGCGGAAGAGATATTTCCCGATGAGCGGCAGGTCGCCGAGAAGCGGAACTTTGCGGGTGGTTTCGCGGTCGAAGCCTTCGGTGAGGCCGCCGATGGCGACGGTATTGCCGGATTCGAGGGCGAATTCGGTTTCGATGCGCCGGGAGGTGGTCACAGGGAAGTCGGAACCGTCGGGGAACTGTTTGCGTTCAATGATGCGGCTGAGTTCGGGGATGATGCTCAGGCTGATGTTGCGCTCGGTGCTGACGGAGGGGGTGACTTCAAGTTTGACCCCGGTTTCGATGAAGCCGTCGAGTTCAAAGATGAAGTTGGTTCCGGTGTCGCCGGAGGGGAGGGAGCGGACATTGGGTTCGTTGCGTCCGACGTGAATCCGGGCGGTCTGTCCGTTGGCGACGAGCATCTTGGGGTTGGAGACGATGCTGACACCGTTGAGGGACTGCAGGGCCCGGAGGGTCAGGGAAAAGTCGCTGGCGGTCATGATGGCGCTGCGGACAATTTCGCTTTCCATGGTTTGCAACGCATCAACAGCTCCGGTATTTCCGTCGATTGAAGCGATGTTCCGTCCTCGAACTCCAGCGGTAAACTCAGCTTGGCCGCTTTCAGATAGGCCAACTGTTCCAACGGATTGGGTAATGGGATCGACAAAATTATTGTTACTGGTCCTGGTAGTTGTTGTGCTGTTGGTTCTAGATCTCGTAATAATATTTCCATCACCATCCACTTCGCTCCTGCGATTGGTCCGTTCGTAGCCGCGGGCCATTTCGCGAATGCCGAAGGTCATGCCCTGTTCGCCAAGGACCTGCCAGTCGATGCCGAGATCCTGACGGGCGCTGTCGTTGAGTTCAACGAACTTGGCCTCAATGAAGACCTGCTGACGGGGGACATCGATCAGGCGGATGATGTTGCGGATTTCCTCGAGCTGCCGGGGGGTCTCGCGCACGATGAGTACGTTGGCGGCAGGGAGGGGGGTGACGCGGGCGTTGCTGGTGACGATCATGCCCTGCACGGCGGGGAGGGCATTTTCGACGGTGACGAATTTGAGGTCGATGGTCTCGGTGGAGAGGGGTTCGGCGGCGAGCTGGTCGAGGCGGGAAATGGCAAAGATGCCGGGGCGGCGCTGCACGAGCACGTACTCTTTGTCGGCGAGGATGACTTCGAGGGCTTCGCGCCAGTTGACATCGTTGAGGTTGGCGCTGACGAGTTCGTCGAGGCCTTCGGGGATGATGATGTTGGCGCCGGAGCTGCGGGCGAAGATGCGGACGACGTCGGCAAGGCGGACGTTGTCGAGGGTGATGGAGATGAGGTCGTCGTCGGGGGTGGCCTGGGTCATTTCCATCCCGGCGACACCGCGGGCTTCTTCAAGCCGGATGGAGGGGATCGCGTCTGAGTCGGTAGCGGCCTGCGGTGCTTCCGGGGGTTCTTCAGTGAGCGGGAGTTCTTCAGGCTCATCGGCGTTTTCGACGAAGAGGGGGTCCTGTTCCGGTTCGTCGGCGGGAAGGGTTTCCTCTGTGGGGGTTTCTTCGGGGCCGTTGAGTTCGGCGAGGATGCGGTCGACTTCTTCGAGTTCATCGGCCTCGTTCTGGGCGAAGAGGCTGCTGCTGTTGAGCAGGAGGAGGGCGGCGAGGATGTGTCGCGGGAGGTTGGGAATAGACAGAATTCTCATAGGAGGGGTTCCTGGTTACTGGGTTGGGATTCGAAAGGGTTCGAGTTCGATTTCGGTGGCGGTGAGCCGGGTGATGAGGAGGCGGTATTCGCGTCCGAGAACGTTTTTGGTGAAGCTGTCGCCGACGGTGACCCAGCGGCCCTCAATGAAGCCGTACACGCGGCCGCCCATCACTGCGATGCCCTGGGTTTCGAGGGATGCCTGGATGTTGCGGGCTTCTTCGCGGGCGAGTTCGCGGAGTTCTTCGTCGGAGAGGACTACGGCTGCGGGTTCGGGCGGCGGGGCGTCCGGGGTGTCCGCCTCCGGGGGCGTATTTTGGCCGGGGGTAAAGCCGATGGGCCAGAAGGGGTCGCGGGGAACGGTGTCCTCCGCCGGGAGCGCGTGCGGGAGCGCGAGGGCGAATGCGATGAAAGGAAGGACGAGAAGGCGCATCAGGGGGTGCCTCCTTTCGAAGCGGTGAGAAATTCTTTATCTTCGCTGTGACGGAAGACAGGCCATTCGACGATGAGGTTTACGAGGTGGTTTTGGGGGTCGTCGGGGTTGGCGCGGATGGTGATCTGGCCGACGGAGGCGAGGGGCTCGGCTTCATACAGGGCCCGCAGGAAGTTCTGTGTCTGCGCATAACTGGTGCGGAAGTCCACCTCAACGGCGTATGGAATCCACATGCCGCTTTTGTTGCGGATCTGCGTGTAATTCTGGCGGTGAGGCATGAAGCGCTGGCCGCCGAATTCGCGGATCTGTGGAAAGATGTCCTGCTCGCGGGCAATGCGGGAGAGGCGTCCGAGGGCCCAGGTGTAGCGGCTGAAGTCGGGCGGGGCATCGCGCTCCATGATCTCGAGTATTTCGGTGGAGACGGTCTGGAGGCGGTTGAGGTTGACCCGGTCGCGGGAGAGAATGGATTCGCCGGTGCGGACTTCGGAGGAGAGTTTGCTGAGCGTTTCGCGGGCGGCGGCGGCTTTGGCGCGGTTGGGGGCGATGACGAGGTTCTGAAGAATGGCGACGGTGGTGACGATGCCCATGACGCCGAGGATGAGATATTCTTTTTGCTGTTTGTTCAGTTCGGAGAATTTCATGGCGTCGCCTCCCCGGGAATAATGGGTTTGGGGCTGAGGGTCATGGAGAAGTTGAACAGAAAGAGGGGGGCGTCCTGGTTTGCACTGCCGGCTTGCAGGGTGCTGTTTTCGAGGAGGGCCCGGTTAAAAAGCGCCGGGGCTCCGCTCTCGGTGCGGACAAGATCCCGCTCCATTTGGGCGTAGGCGGATTCAGCCCCGAATCCGGTGACAAATCCGCGGAGTTCGCCGCGGGCTTCGCGGGTCCAGGGATGCACGAGATCGTCCACTCCGGGGCGGTGACGGCGGAGGCCGACGATTTCCTCTTCCAGGTGGAGGCGGGTAAACTGAAAACGTTCACTGGGCTCCGGGAGAACCTCCTGGATGCGCTGGAGCGCGTCGGCCCAGTTGTGGCGGGAGGGTGACCATCCATACAGGGTGGCGTGGCTGTCTTCTACCCGGCGAAGAGCGGTGGCCCGCTCGCGGGCGGTGCTGACATCGTCTTTGATTTGATCCCACCGGCGGGTAAGCTGTTCGGCTTCGCGGATGGTGGAGGTCATGCTGTTGACCATCAGAAACACCAGGCCCAGAACCACCGCCACCCCCGCAACCGCGCCGCCTTTGATCAGGGGACTGGTTTCAGCGGCGCTGAAGAAGCGTTTTTCGGATTCCTCCAGGAGATTGATGTAGTGGTTCATGCGTTTTTGATTAAAGCAAGAGCTGCGCCAACTGCGGGGGCAAACATGCTTTCCACCCCCTGCACACCTTTGGGATAACTGCTGATGCCGTTGGCCGTGAAGGGATTCCAGGTCTGGATTTCCACCCCCATAACCTGTTCCATAATGAAATTCCAGTAGGGGGAGTAACTAAGGCCGCCGGAGGCGTAGACCCGGGTGATGCCGGTGTTTTCGTTGCGTTCGACAAATTTTTTGGAAATTGAGATTTCCTGCAGGAGGCTGCCGATGGGGTCGAGGGACTGTTCGAGCAGGGGGGTGGCGTCTTCGAAGAGAATATCAATGGCGTCTTCCTCTCCGACGCTGAGCACGTCCTGAATGCGCTGCTGGATGTAGAGCGCTCCGTAGTCGAATTTGCGGACGAGGCGGAGTTCTCCGTCGAGGAAGAAGCTGATCATGGTGGCTTCGGCACCGGCTTCGAGGTAGCAGACGGCTCCTTCGGCCTGCTGCACGTCTTCAACATGACTGAAGCTGTCGAGGGCGGCCAGACCGGCGATCTCAAGGGAGACGAGGCTGGGGCGGGTGGCGGAGAACAGTTTGCGGGTGGTCTGCACTTCGGCTTTGGGCATGGCGGCGGCGAGGACTTTGTGGTCGAGTCCGTCTTTGCCGCGCTCGACGATGGAGAAGCCGATGCGGTAGTCGTTGCCAAGCCCCAGGGATTTGCCCACGCGGTTCTGGATGGACTTGGCGTCCTGCATTTTGTTGGAGACGAACATGAAGCGGACATGGTCGGTGGTGCCGGTGAGGCAGGCGGCGGCATAGGGTGCGCACAGTTTTCGGGGCACACTGAATTTCTGGCTGATCTGACCGCCGTGGATGTCATATGCGGGCATAACATCGGCATCCACCAGCGTGAATCCGGACACGGTTTTACGTATCCGGACCAGCTTGGTGCTGGTTCTTCCGAAGTCAATGCCGACGACGTCGGTGATTTTTTTGCTTTTGGTTTGTTCGTTTTTGGCCAAGTTCGTCTCCAAGTGGTTTTTACCGTTCGCGAAAATGCGAAGGTTTTTCAAGGCGAGAATGTAAAAAAGAATGCGAAACCGCTTTTTCGGGCTTTCTGCTTGTTGATTGGCCGCTTCCGGCGTAGCGTTTGCGCATGGAAAATTTCAGAGTCCCCCGCCGGCGGTTTGGCCGGACGGAAGTGTCGATGCCGGTGTTCACCACCGGAGGTATGCGGTATCAGCAGGATTGGAATGATTTGCCGGAGGCGGAAATCTCGGCGGAGTCCACCGCGCATGTGGCCGCCTGCATTGAGGCCTCGTTTGCCTGCGGGATTGATCACATTGAAACGGCCCGGGGCTACGGAAGCTCCGAGTTTCAGCTGGGGCAGGTGTTTCCGCGCTACCGCCGGGAGGACTTTATCCTGCAGACCAAGATTGGTATCCGCGATTCGCGGGAGGCGTTTGTGGAGTCGTTTGAAACAAGCATGGCGCGGTTGAAGGTGGATCATGTGGATTTGCTTTCCATTCACGGTATCAATACCGAAGAGGATTTGCAAAAGGCTTTAGCATATGGCGTGCCGCAGATGCGGAAATGGCGCGATCAGGGGCGGATTCGCCACATTGGGTTCTCGACGCATGGACCGGCGGATGTGATTATGCGCACCGTGTTCAGCGGGATGTTTGATTATATGAACGTGCACTGGTATTTTGTGAATCATGACAACTGGCCGGCGGTTCAGGCGGCGGCACATCAGGATATGGGGGTGTTTATCATCAGTCCGAATGACAAGGGCGGGCGTCTGTGGGACCCGCCTCAGAAGTTGCGGGACTTCTGTGCGCCGCTGACCCCAATGCAGTTTAATGATTTGTACTGTCTGTCGCGGCCCGAGGTGCACACGCTGAGCGTGGGGACTTCGCGTCCTTCGGATTACGACGAGCATGTGGCGGGGATGAAGTGGTACGGGGCCCGGGCGGCGGTTTCGGAGTCGGTCGCCCGGCGGATTCGGGAAGAGATTGACGTGCACTTTGTTCCCGGCTGGCACCGGACCTATGCGGCGGGAATTCCCACGCAGGACCGCTGTCCGGGCGGCATTCATGTGCGGGAGATTCTGAGGCTGTTCACCTGGGCCAAAGCGATGGACATGGTGGAGTTCGCCAAGGGCCGCTATAATATGTTCACCAATGGCGGTCCCTGGTTTCCGGGGAACGATCCGGAGGGCTTTGACGAATCGGAGATGGCGGCCGCGCTGGCCGGAAGTCCGCACCGGGATCGCATTCTCGGCTATCTGCACGAGGCGCATGATCTCCTGAAGGGCGAAAAAGTGAAACGCCAGAGTGAGGCCGCTAAAGAGGAGGACGACGCATGAACGCCTGCGGGTTTGGCGATGCGGAACTTGAATTTCCGGTGGAGGTTCATTTCCGGGTGATCGCGTTTGCGGACGCGGGAACAGAGACAGCGGTCCGCGCGGCGGCGGCGGAGCTGGGAGTGGCCGAGTTTCTGGCACCCGGGAATGTGAGTGCCGGCGGGAAATACCAGACCTTTAATCTGAGTCTGATGGTGGAGGATTTGCCCCGCATGCAGGAGATCGACCGTGTGTTCCGCGCGGTTCCGGGCGTGAAAATGGTGCTCTGAGGGGGCGTTACTCTTCGAGCAGCCGCTCCAGGGTCTCTTCGATCCAGGTGTCACGCCGGGCCTGATCGGCCCGGTGGCGGGTCTCCAGACGTTCGAGTTCTTCGCGGATGCTCCGGATGCGCTGCTCCCGTTGGGCGAGGCGCATGTCAATGTGTTGCGCAAGGGCTTCCCGAAGGGTGGCGAGGGCCCGGGCGCGCTCCGCATCGGTGCGGGCATCGCGGACAGCCTGACGTTCCCGGCTCAAATCGGGAGGGCCCGCCCGGCCCTCGCGGTGGCGGGGGGCGTTTTCGCGGACCTCGGCGAGCTGCCGCCGGATTTCACTGCGGAAGGCGGCGGGGTTCTCCTCCCGCAGAGCGGTAAGACGGCGGTGTTCGGCGGGATCTTTGCTTTCGAGATGATGGAGCCAGCGTTCGATGACGGGCTGATGGCGTTCGCGGTCACGGGGGCCGTGTCCGTCGCGGGGACCCTTGCCGTCGCGGGGCGGCTGGGCCGTTGCCAGTGCGGTGCTGAGGAGCAGGGCGGTGAAGAGGAGGTGTCGGATGATCATAGGAAGTCCTCCGGGGAGGGGAACAGGGTGTCGGTTTCAAAGGTGCCGGCGAGTTCGAGGAGTTGCAGGTCCAGCAGGTCGAGTTCGGTGAGGAGCAGGTCCTGGACCAGGGGGTGTTCGGCATACGGAGGGACTTCGGCGGGCGGGGTGAGGAAGGTCAGCAGGGGGAGACTGCCGAGAAGAAGGGTCACGGAAGCGGCAAGGGCGAGCCGCTGGTTGCGGCGGCTGCGGCGGGCGTCCAGAGCGGCGGCGCGTATGCGTTCGCGGGGGAGGTCACAGAGTGGAGGCACGGGCGCGGAGGCGTCAAGGACGCGGCGGAGGGCGTCGAGTTCGTCCGTGCGGTCCTGTTCAAAGGCTTCGGGGGTTTTCATGGGCGGTCACCGGGGGTGAAGAGGTGCAGATAGTCTTCGGAGAGGGTTTCGCGGAGGTGTTTGAGGGCATAATGCATGCGGCCGAGGGCGGTGTTGATGGAGACACCCTGCACCTCGGCAATGGTTTTGAAGGGAACATCGGCTTCCATGCGCAGGGCGAAGACTTCGCGCTGTTCCATCGGCAGGGTGGCGAGGGCGTCGCGGATGCGGTGGCCGAGTTCCCGGTCACCGGCTTCACGGGAGGGGCTGTGGCCGCGGCCGGGGAGGAAGGTTTCCAGGGTGGAGTCGGTTTCACCGCTTCCGAGGGGCTGCTGGAGACTGAGGTCCGGTTTGCGGCGACGGGAGAGATCGATAACCCGGTTGCGGGCGATGCGGAAGAGCCAGGAGAGGAGTTTGTGGCTTTTGTAGCGGTGGAGGCCTTTGACGGCGCGGAGCCACACATCCTGGAAGACATCGTCGGCGGTGTGGGGATCGCCCACCATGCCGAGAATGAAGCGGTAGAGCGGTTTGCGGGTGCGTTCAACAATCCGGGCGAGAGCGTCCGGATCGCCGCGGCGCCAGGCGTGTAAGTCGTCTTCAAGGGATGTGTCCTCCGTCATATGGGTGTGCTTTAGATACAGATAACGCAGGGAAACAGGATTTATTGTCGGAAAGCGTCAAGTTGGTTCCAGGCGGTCCGGTAGAAATCGAGGAGACTGCCGGCGAGCAGCCGGAGATGTTCAGGAAGGTCGCCGGGACTGAGGAGCATGAGGCCTGCGAGGAGGATGAGCAGGTTGCCGAGGGCAATGACGGGATAGGCCCCCAGCGGGCCGTAGGGGCGGATATCGGATTGACCGGCGGAGAGGGCCAGCAGCGTGAAGCAGAGGTGGAACGCCCCGGTGAAGCCCAGCGCGAAGGGAAGAAATGGGAGCCAGGCGGACAGATTGAAAAACAGGCCCGCCACTGCCGTGCCGGCCAGAAGCACCAGGCTGTAAAAGGGAAACATATACGGGGCGAGGGTGATCAGAAGATTGGCATGGCTGACTTCCACCGAGCCGCCGTCTTTTCCCACCCGGAGGCGTTCCACCCGCGCGCCGGAGAGCCAGGCGGCGAGGGCGTGACTGAGTTCGTGGGCGAGCACATAGCTGCGAAAGGGATGGGGCAGAAAAAGAAAAATCAGCACCCAGAGGCCACCCCCGGCCAGAAAGGTCAGCAGGGTCTGTCCCCGGACGGGGTCGCTTTGCAGTTCCACCAACAGGAAAAAGAGAGTGTCGAGCATGCCCGCGATGGCGGGCAGAAGCAACAGGCCGATGCCGGCGAAAAACAGGTGGCGGAAGAAGATCACGACCGGGTATGGCTCCGGACTTCGCGGCGGAGTCGCCGCCGCGATTTGGACTGAATGTAGCGGAACATGAGGGGATGGGTGGCCAGCGGAAA
>PXDP01000094.1 GCA_003565035.1 PVC group bacterium
CAGAAGTGTTTGCCGGTGAAAATCGGCACCACGAGGAGGGAGATAATGCCCTGCGGTTCGAGGATACGGCGTTCGGCGTCCGGAAAGGTGCAGACTGGACCCTGGATGGGGATTCCCTTGGGCAGGGACTCCGCCCAGCGGGGAAAGGTTTCGAAAAAGGGTAGATTTTGAAGCTCGGGGTTGTCGAGTTCAGGCTGGATGCCGACCGCAACCCATTCATGACGCTGAGAGACCCGACTTGATTCCCGGGGTTCGCGCGGTTCGTACTGGAAGATATAAAGCCGGTCCTGTTCGCAGGCAGGACCGAGAATATTGAGCGCGTTTTGAATGGCCTCTGCGGTATCGCTGGTTTTTACCAGGTATTCGTTGGCGGCGGCGGCGGCTTCAAGCAGCCGGTCCCGGCGTTTGAGGCTGGATTCAGCGAGGTTGCGTTCCTCCTCCACCCGGATGGCGGCGGCCACGGCGGAGACAAAATCCAGATCCTCCTGGCTGGGGGAGATGTGGCGGCCGTAGACCAGTGCCAGGGAGCCGAGGCCCCGGTTGTCCAGCGGCACGGATTTGCCAATGTAGGTCACCAGTCCGAAGGGTTTGACGTTCGGATCGGTTTCGGCGTACTCCGTGTTCTGCAGGTCGCAGACCACCAGCGGCGTTTCTTCGTTGGCCTCAATGACCCGGGTGCAGATGTGGCCGTCGGCATCATCGATCGGATTGAAGGCCTCCGGGGTGTTCCACTGGGCTTTGGTGATCAGTTTGGTGCCGATTTTCCGGCTGTAAATCGCGGCGTCGGCTTTAAGGATTTCCCCGGCGAGGGCGTTGAGGCTGCGGATATTTTCGACGGGGTCGGGTCCGAAGCCCAGAAAGCATTCGTTGATGCGGTCCAGCCGCTCCTGGCTGAGCCGGAGGGTGAGTGAACTGGATTCCACCTGCAGGCGGAGCGAATCGCGCCGGTCCAGAATCAGGGTGACCAGCAGGGTGACACACAGGGTGAAAATCACCCCCAGAGCCAGGGGGAAGAGTTGAAACGGGAGCGGCACGTTTGCGAGGAGGTTTTCGGGTAAAACGGGATGGGCCTGAATTTGAAAAACAGAGCCGAATCCAAGCCAGGGGACCAGAAGAACGGCGGGGGCGCGCTCTCCGCGGGCGGTGTGGACACTGCCCAGGATGTCCGCCTGACCCTCGGCGGTGAGCTTTGCGACCTCCAGCACAAAGGGGCTGGAGAGTTCATCATGAAAGGCCGGATCGAGGGTTTCAGAAAAATACCGCTGGAGATCCAGCCGAAGTTCGAGGAAGGCCCCTGGAAAAGCCCCGGAGCGGATGGGGGTATAAAGCGAAAGGATACCGGCATCTCTCAATTGCGCAACCGGGGTTTGCGTCCCGGCGTGCTGGAGACCCGGCTTCTGGCCGGATATGATGTCCGGCGAATGGAAATAAAAATCGGCGGCACCGCGGAATTTTTGCCGCAGGGGGGCCAGAAAGGGATGTTGTGCAGAACGAGACTCCGGAGGGATTTCCGAGAAAAATTCGGCCAGGGTGGGGAGATCCTGCTGTTCGATTTCGGCAAGCAACCCCAGGATTCGCTGGCTTTTAAGGAAACCGGATTCCCGTTGGTTTCTCCGGGTGTTTTGCCGGTCAAGTTCATGCGTGGTGTGACTGATGACCAGAGCCAGCAGGATGCCGAAGATGGCGGTAAACACGGTCTCATAGCGGAGACGTCCGGCGGGGCCGCTCTTTCGGGGCCGGTGGGCCTGGATGTGGCCGAGTGCGGCAAGAAGAAGGAAGATTGCGGTGAGGGTCAGGGGTTTCCGGGCGGCGGTCCAGAGCAGACGGTTCCAGGTGGAGGCGTCGATGTCGATTCCGAAGAGGGCGAGGACTTCCATCCGCTCCGGATGCCAGACCGGGGCATGACCGCTGATCCAAATCCCCCAGTCATCTTTCAGAGGTCCCTCCTCAAACGGACGGCCGGTTTGAAATGCGGCCAGAAGTTCAGCACTGGCATCTTCAAAAACGTCTCCGGGAAGCGCGGGATCCTCCGGAAAGGGCTCCCGCTCCACATCCATCAGAAAGATGACCTCGTTTTCCGGTGTCATTTGCATCAAATACAGATATTCAAGGTTCCCGGAATTGAGGAGAACGGCGTGCAGTTGAGTTTTCAGGGTTTGAAAGGACGGGGGGGTTTGATCTTGCGGAGTGCCCGTCCATTCCAGCAGGGTTTCGGCGGGGATAGACTGGGCCAGAATGATGGCGGATTCGAGCAGTTCCTGCCGCCGGGCGGTGTCTTCGCGCTGAACGGTCCAGACGGTGTAGAACAGTCCGGCAAACAGGATGACGAGATAAGGCAGCGCACAGCGTGTTTTCATGAAGCCTCCTGTTCTTTTGCGCTGAGCGGGAGGAGAAGTTTATCCACCCGGGCGAGTTTGACGGTGGTGAGGGGCGCACCCTGCAGGTTGAGGATTTCGAAGCGCCTGCGCTTATTTTGTGACTGCTTTTTCAGCAGCATGAAAAAGCCGAGTCCGGCGGAATCGAGAAAGCGGAGGTCGGCGGCGTCGACTCGTATCGCCAAGGTTTCGGGGGGAAGGTCCTCCAGGACGGGGAGAACCGCCTGCTTCCATTCCTCCAGGGTAAGGGCACTGAGTTCTTCGGGCGGAAAGAGGGTGCAGGTCTTTTTGTCGTTGTCCTGAATGATTTTTTTGCGGGCCTTGGGGGATCCGAAGGTGGTGGGGACGGTCTGCGGGGTTTTGCCGCTGCCGGCGGTCATCCGGGAGATTTCCCGCTCTTTGAGGCGCTGGTTCCAGTCGGTTGCCGGATCGAAGGGTTCAATCAGCGGATCGAGGAGGTTGAACTGCATCCAGGTGCTCAGCCGGGCACAGGTACCGGTGCGGAGCAGATATTGCCTCCGGATTTTGGCGTTGCGTCCGAGAATCAGGAGTGCGCCCAGTTCGAGGGATGTGAGCCAGGTGCATCCGCTGAAGTCGAGAATAGCGTGTTTACCGTCGATGGCTTTTTCGGTGTCCAGGATGTAGTCCTGGGCCATTTCCGGGCTTTGCAGCGGAATCCAGGGGATCCGGACGAAGCGGGGGTCGGGGGTTCCTTCTGAATCTTCCGGAATGTTCGCAGGGGTGGGATGATCGCCCATTTTGCGGATGGCTTTGATTTGGCCCAGGGCCTCGTACAGAAAGTGGAAGTTCGCGGCATAGCGCTTCCACAGGCGTTTGGGGTTGGTGCCCAGCCGCCAGATCCATTCGGTCCCGGTTTTTTGCATCCATTTTGGAGCCCGTTTTTGGGCCCCGGCAAGAAAATCAAGGCTGCCGCCGAGGCCGAGGGCCAGGGGCACGTCCCAGTCGCGGTAATGCAGGTTGATCCATTTTTCCTGCTTGGGCGCTCCGAAGGCGACATAAAGGATGTCGGGTTGGCTTCGGTTCAGCCGGTGGAGGATTTCAGTGTGGTCCATGTCGAGGAGTTCGGCTTTGGGCGGGGAATAGGCCCCGGCGAGAGTGAAGTCCGGGAATTTTTCTTTGAGCACGGCTCCTGCTTTTTCGGGAACTCCGGGAGCACCGCCGAGATGAAAGACCCGGAACCCTTCGCGGGCGGCGGCTTCGGAGAGCGAGAGGATGAGGTCGCTGCCGGCGACGCGTTCGGGAAGTTTGGGCCCCAGGCGGCCGGAAAGCCAGACGATGGGCATGCCGTCGGGAATCACCAGGCTGGCCTGGGCGAGGATGCGGCTGAGTTCGGGATCGCGTTCGGCCTGCATGACGAAGTCGAGGTTGGGGGTGGCCACGTAGCCCGGCGTGCGCTTTTTGACGTGCGCCACGCACCAATCGAGGGTTTGCTGGTTGGTGTAGGGGTGAAACGGTACACCGAGAATGACGAGGGGGATGGCGGGAGGAGTGTTCATGGCATCAGGGGGGCGAGTTCGAGAGGACTGAAGATTCCGGTTTCGCGTTTTTGGCGGTCCACCATCGTGTTCAGGGTAAGCTGGGCCCGGCGGAGAACGCCGGGGGAGGGCGGGAGTTCCCGCAGCAGGGCGCGGGCAAAGTCGGCCGCGAGGTTGAGGTCGGGCTGGACGGCGAAGACGTAGCTGGCCAGAAAAACGCCGAGCATATCGCCGTGCAGGCGGGGGTGCAGACGGGGGAAGCGCACGGGAATACAGAGTTCGAAATCAATGCGGACGGGCTGATCCTGCGGGGTGATGACAATGTTGGGCAGGCGGTGATCGGGATCGAGCAGGCCTTCGGCGATCATGTTGCGGGTGATGTCAATCAGGGTCCGGTTGAAGGCCGCACGCGCGTGGGGATCGGGCTTGATGTGTTCTTTAAAGTAGTCGGTGCTGTCGCGGCAGGGGCCGAGGTCGGTAGAGAGGAGGGCTTCGGTGTGCGGGGTGCCGGGCGGGAGGGTGAGGTAGGCAAGGCAGCGGGGTGCGGGGGTGTTCAGGGTTTCCAGGCGGCGGAGGGCGGTGGCTTCGCGCCAGCCGATGTTGGAGCGGGTGAGGCGCCGCAGGCTGCCGCGGGGGCCGCGGCGGTTCCAGCATTTGACAATGACGCTGGCGGGGTCGGAGGCCGGGACGCGGGCGATGAGCACGTCGTTGCCGCGCTGGCGCAGGACCTCGAGATCCGGGTGGGATCGGGCACTGACGGCGGTGGCGAGTTCAAGAGCCTGTTTGGGGGTCATGCGGCCTCCTGATAGGTTTCTTTGCTGCGGATCAGCACAAACACCCTGGCCATAGCGGTGAGGATAGGGAGGCCGGAGGCGAGGCAGACGGCGGCGGCATAGAGCAGGAAGCTGAGTTGGGTCTGCGCCATGCGCAGGAGAACGATCGCCCCGAGACTGTAGGCAAGAAACCCGAGGGTGAAGCGGACGGACTGAAAGAGCATCCGGAGGCGCTGGACAGGCAGGCGGTTGCAGAGGTAAAGGTGCGCGAGGAGGTTGGCGAGGGCCATGCCGACGATGAAGCCGGGGAGCTGAAACATGCGGTATCCGAGCATGGCGGCGAACATGCCGAGGGTGGTGAGGAGATTGGCGATGAAGAGGATACGGGGTTTGCCGAGGGCCAGGGGGATCCGGTCCATGCTGGCGACGAGAATGTGCGACCAGGTGTAGAGAGCCAGCCAGCGGGATACGGCCCCGGCGGGGGCGTAGTCGGATTTATAGAGGCTTTCGAAAAAGAGCGGGGCAAAGAGGGCGAATCCGCTGCAGATGGATCCGCTGGCCCAGAGGACGGCGGCGCGGGCGCGGAGGCAGGCGGCCACCAGCCGGGGGGGATTGTCCTGATAGCGGGAGAGCAGTGGAAAGATGACCGAGGAGCTGAGGCGGCTGGAGGTGTGGATCGCCACCCGCGCGAGGGTCATGGCGATGCTGTAGAGACCCAGTTCGGTGAGGGTGAGCAGTTTGCCCAGCAGGATTTTATCGAGGTGGGTGGCGAGGAAGCTGACCACGGTGCTGAGGAAGACCCAGCGGCCGAAGGTGAAGAGTTCTTTGCGGCATTCGGGGTCCCAGGCGAAGCCGTCGCGGTGGGTGCCGCGCATCAGATGGCTGAGGATCAGACGGACGATGCTGAAGACCACGCCGCCGGCGACCAGAGCCCATACCGAGGGATGAACGGAGGCCCAGGTGATCATGGCCGCGAGCGAGAACCCCTGGGGCACCAGTTCGAGCAGGGTCATGCGTCCCATGGCCAGTTTGCGGTTAAGGGTGAAAACCGAGGTGGAGGTGAA
This sequence comes from PVC group bacterium, assembly GCA_003565035.1. GTDB lineage: Bacteria > Verrucomicrobiota > Kiritimatiellia > SS1-B-03-39 > UBA6053 > PXAS01. The sequence goes on from PXDP01000094.1 coordinate 5,709, forward strand.
GCCGCCGAGAAAGGCGGTTACGCCGGTGACGGGCAGGAGGAAGGTAAGCGAGGGCGCGTTGAAAAAGGCGGCAATCCAGGGGGCGGCGGCGATGCAGAACAACCAGAGACCTGCCCCGCGGACAACCTGCAGGGTCCAGGCGGTCCTGAGAAAAAGCGGGTCCTGGCCGCGTTTGTTCTGGATGATGCTGGGGCCAATGCCGATATCGGAAAACATTTGCAGGCCCTGCATGAACACATGCACCAGGGCCATGAGCCCGAAATCTGCGGGCAGCAACATGCGCGCGAGGATCAGATTGCTGACGAGCCGGAGGATCTGGGACGCTCCGTACCCGAACAGGGTCCAGACGGACCCGCGAATCGCCTGTTTTTTTAAGTTGGAGGAGGAGGACATGGGGCGGACTCGGAGGATAAAAGCTTAAAGAAGGCGGGGCAGCGGTTTCAACTCCGGGGTCTCCAGGGGATCGGAGGTCTCTTTGAGGGCGGAGGGATCGATGTGCATCCCGGTGATTGCGCCTGCGAGGGTGATCATTAAAGGATTGAACATGTCATTCATCAAATTGTCCAGAGCAAAAAGAATGAGAAGTAGCGGCAGGGCCAGGATCGCTTTGCTTTCGGGGGTGGTCCACTGCGAGGGCGGAAAGTGTTTGAGGAATAAAAGCGGAGGAAGGAAAAAGAGAAGCAGCAGAGCAATCAGACCGACAAAACCGCTTTTTCCGAAGGCGAGAATCCAGAGACCGTCGGGCACGGAGATGATTTCGCCCTCCTCGTTGCGGACAAAAGAGCGGCCCCATTCTCCCCAGCCGAGGATTGGACGGTGCCAGGCGTGTTCAACGAGAATGGTTTCGTTATTGATGCGGTATTCCAGAGAACCGGTGCGTTCGCTATCGGCGAGTCGGGCCGCCGCATCGATTAGGTTCTGACCGTCCCACCGATTCGTGGACCGGAGCCCGCCATACAACAAAGGAAGACAGGCAAGGCCGATCAGGGCGATGGGCGAGCGGGTTTTCAGGGTGAAAATCAGAACCCCGATGCCGAGGATCATCAGAAAAAGAGCCCCGACAGATTTGAGCAGAGGAATGGTGATCAGCAGGAGGATCAGGGCGATGGGGGCCAGGCTTTTCCATTGAGGGAACCGGGTGTTGAGGCGTCCGGAAAATACCAGCGTGAAGGCCGAGAGGGTTCCGGTGACCATGAACATGCTGTTCATGAGGCCGTGCTGGGTGAAAACGACCGGCCGCCAGCCGCCGGCGCGTTTGGCCTGTCCGAAAGAGTGCGGGTGGAATCCATACACGATCCGGTGCAGACGGGGACTCATCACAATTTCGTACCAGCAAAGCGGCATATACACGAGTGCCCCGAGAAAAAAGCCGATGGCGAGGTCTTCCAGCGCGGGCCGGGAGTTGAAATAGATGCGTCCCATGAGATACGGAAAGCCCCACATGGTCAGCCGGCCGATCACCGAGGAGACCCCGTCGTAGGCACCGAGGCCGTTGGAGACGGAGGTGAAAAAAGGCACCAGGCACCAGACGGTGATCGGGAGATCCCAGGGGGACCATTTAAAGCGTTTGAGGATATCGGGCTGGAAGATCACCGTTCCGAGCAGAATGCCGTAGGCGCCGGCGCTGATTTTGTTGTAGTTGAAGGGGCCGGGGAGTGAGTATTCGTGCCAGGGCAGAAACATCCAGACGAAGAGATAGCCGATGATCACGCCGTGCCGGGGCTGTTTCTGAAACGTGGAAAACAGAAACAGGGCCAGCGGCAGCCAGGAGAACATGACCAGGGGAACCATTGGGGTCATCTGACAAGTCCTGAAAATGACGGAAGAATCATATTGTATTTCTAGCGGAGCTGTCTTTAAATGTAAATCACAGATGAAACTATGTCTCGGTATTTTAGCCTATAATGAAGAGGAGCGGATTGAACAGACGCTCGCCGGACTTCTTAAACAGGATCTCTGGATGCAGGAGGGGGTGGAGGCCTCGGTGCATGTGGTGGTCAATGGCAGCCGGGACCGTACGGCGGAGCGGGCAAGGCATTTTTTTGAGGCGAATGCGCCGGGGGCGGCTGCGGTGGTGCATGACCTGGAACGGGCGGGCAAAGCCAATGCCTGGAATGAGTTTGTCCACCGGCTGAGTCCGGCGGATGCGGAGATGCTGATTCTGGCGGATGCGGATATCCGGCTCCCTCAGGCGGATGCACTCCGGCGTATGGTCGAGACGCTGCGTGCCTCGGAAACTGCGGTCGCCTGTGTTGATGCGCCGCGGAAAGATTTTTCGCAGGTCAGGATGAGCTGGCTGGAACGGAAAATTTCCGGATCGGCGTCCGATCTGGCCGCGAAAGGTCCGCCCAAGCTGTGCGGACAGTTATATGTCGCCCGGGCTGAAGCCCTGCGGTGTATTTTTTTGCCGGAGCCGCTGCTGGTGGAGGACGGGCTGATCAAAGCCATGCTGGTCACCCGCAATTTTGCCGAAGCGGAGCTGCCGGAACGCCTGGTTCGGGCCGAGGGCGTCTACCATTTGTACGAACCGGAGGCGGGGCTGAGAGCCTTTTACCGCCATGAGAAGCGGATCTTCATTGGCAGTTTGAGCAATTTCATGCTGTTCCGGCGGATGCGGGAGGTGGCGGAGCAGGGGAGGGATGCGGGTGACTGGCTCCGGGAACAGCAGGAGAAGGATCCGGAATGGTTCCGTCGTCAGTTGGAGCAGCATTTTCAGAGGCCTTCAGCCCGCGGCGAGCTGTGGAAGCTGGTGTCGGCACCGCTGGCGTCCCTGAAGTCTCTGCGCGGGTTCGCCAAAGTGAAGGCCCTTCCGGTCGCTTTCCTTCGGTTTTTGCTCACCTTCTGGGTCGGGATCGGCACCGCCCGCGATCTGAAAAAACAGCGTTTTGTCTGGTAATCTATGGCTGAATGTTAAGGAATATTGATTTATGAACTCTGAAGTCCCTTCCGGCGATTCCCCGCATCCTTCTTTTCCTTCCAGGGATCTGGCCCGAAAATGGTTTGAGGGTCAAATTCCCGATCTCGATGTGCGGGCGCAGGGATTTATGACGGATTTGAATGTGGTGGATGATGAGTTGCTGGCGCTGTTTATTGAGGAGATCAATCGGGCGGTTCAGGGGCTGACCGAAACCGTGGACGCGCAGGATGAGATGGGCATCCGTGAACATGCCCATACGCTGCAGGGCATGGGGGGAACCGTCGGTGCTCCGGAAATTTCGGTGCTTGGAGAGGAAATGAGTGCCCGGGCCCGTGCGGGAGCGTTCTCCGGATGCCGGCGTTTGCTGGCCGCCTTTCAGGGCTGGCGCTCGGAATGGATCAGTCCGGAATCGGATGGCAAAAGCGTGATCGAGAGCATGCCCACGCTCTCCGGTCATATTTTGGTGGTGGATGACGAGCTGGCCAACCGGCGCTTTCTGGAGAAGCTGCTGCGGGACTGCGGCGCGGAGGTGAAATTGGCGGAGAACGGAGACGATGCGCTGGAAATGATTTTACGGCATCGGCCCGATGTGGCTCTGGTGGATGTGATGATGCCGGGCATTGACGGGTATGAGGTTTGTGAGCGGGTGTCACAAAGTCCGGAATTGAACCACACGCTGGTGATTATGGTAACCGCCAAATCGTCGGTCGAGGACATTGAACATGCGTTTTTGCGGGGCGCGTTTGATTATATCCGCAAACCCTTTCACAGCCGCGAACTGGTGGCGCGGGTGCGGAACGCGCTGATGCTCAAGCAGAACACCGATGCTCTGCAGTCCTGGAAAACCCGCATGTCGCGTGAACTGGAGATGGCCGGGGCGGTGCAGGCGAAACTGTTCAACGCCCACCCGCTGATCGGTCCGCGCTATGATGTATTTATGACCTATTCGCCCAGCGAGCATGTGGGAGGGGATATGTTTGATTTGCACCCCCTGCAGGATGGGCGGCTGCTGGGCTATGTGGCGGATGTGGCGGGACATGGGGTGGCGGCTTCGCTGATCTCGACCCTCATCAAAGGCCTGATTACCGAAATTATTTTCTCGCTGCATGAGCCTGCGCTCTTTGAAATTGGAAACGAACTGCACCGGCGTTTCCGCAATTGTGTTTTTGAGCCGGAAATTTATGCCACCATGCTCCTGTTCAGAGTGGATCCGGACACCCGGCGGATTGAAACCCTGTCCTGCGGCCATCCGGCGCCGCTGGTGATACGCTCAGCGGGGGAACCGGTGGAGGATCTGCTCCATGAACACGGGGGGATGCCGATTGGCATGATGCCGGCGGAAATGGGGCTCCCCTATGCCGCCGGAGATGAACTGCATTTCACCCTGCCGGACGACAGCGGGTTTTATGTGTTCACAGATGGATTGGTGGAGGCCAGGGATGAAGCCCGCGAGGAGTGCGGGGTGAAGGGCCTGCAGGATGCGCTGCAGAACGTGGTGCGGACGCATCCGGTATTTCCGGAGATGGCGACGGTTATTCAAAACCTGGAGGGCACGGGGTTCAATGTCCATGCCGATGACTGCACGCTGATGTGTCTGGTCCTGCATCCGGCGGAATCGGTTTACAGCGAAGGGGATGTGGAATGCTCCCTGGCGGCGGTGGACGGGCTTTCCTGTGAGATCGTCCGGGTGCTTGAGGCACAGGGCTGGTCGCCCGACACCACGCAATTGATCCGGCTTTTGCTCATGGAGCACGGGGCGAACGTGGTGAAGCACGGGTGTGTGCGCGCTGAGGACCGGATGCGCTACCGGCTCACGGCCCATCCCTGCGGGGCGGTTCTGGCGGTTTCGGACCCGGGTTGCGCCTGGGCGGGCCCGGAACAGAAGCGGATGACTTCGGCGCAGAATCCATCGGGTGAGGAAGAAGATTACGCTGAAAGCGGCCGAAGGCTGGGGCTGTTGAATCAATTAAGTCCGCATGCCCTTTCTTTCCGGCGTGACAATCAAAACCATACCCTGTACCTTTTAGAGGAGAATTTAAGTGAACGATTGATGGCAGATCTTGAAGGAGAGGAGACCCCCCGATGAATCCGAATGTGTATCTGGCGAGACAGGAGCTTCTGAAACAGTTGGAGTTACCGGTCTCCAAAGCGGATGTGAAACGCCTCCAACGAAAGCAGCGGGTGAAGCTGATGATCTGGGAGCTGAGCATGGGCAGTTTGTTTTTTGTCAAGCGGGTGGTGGATGTGCTTGCATCCGGTCTGGGCATGCTGGCCCTGTCTCCGGTGTTTCTGGGACTGATGGCGGCCATCATGATCGAGGACGGCTGGCCGGTGTTTTACAGTCAAAACCGGGTGGGACAAAACGGACGGGTGTTCCGGTTTTATAAGTTCCGGTCAATGGTGCGCAACGCCGATAAAATCAAAGAGCAGCTCAAAGAGCAGAACGAGTCCGGCGACGGGGTGATTTTCAAGATGAAGCACGATCCCCGGGTGACTAAAATCGGCCGCTTTATCCGGCGGTACAGCCTCGACGAGCTGCCGCAGCTTTTCAATGTGTTCATCGGCGACATGTCGCTGGTGGGGCCCCGGCCGCCGATTCCTTCCGAAGTGGCGGAATATACGCTGGAGGAACGGAAACGGCTGCATGTCAAACCGGGGATTACCTGTATCTGGCAGGTGTCCGGCCGTTCGGATATTCCGTTTAAGGAACAGGTCCAGCTCGATGTTCAGTATATCCGCAGCCAGGGCATCTGGAATGATTTTCTGCTGCTTTTGAAAACCATCCCCGCCGTGCTGCTCGGCAAAGGGGCGTATTGACAAACGAAACCCCAAGATAAACACCTCAAGATAAACACCCCAAGACAAATACCTCAACATAAACACCCCAAGATAACCATCACGGGAACCAACCAAAGGAAAAATAATGCAAGCTGATTTCAGTGCCAAAGACTCTGTGGGCCTTTTAACCTTAACCGGGGATCTGA
>PXDP01000441.1 GCA_003565035.1 PVC group bacterium
AACTTTACCGGCCATCCTTATCACATCGGTTCCACGGCCGCTGCCCAGATCAAGGCATATCTCGCCTGAAGAAACATTGCTCTTCTCCATTGCCCCTCCGCAGGAAAGACAACAGTCATCTTCGGCAAGCTGCGTATAACGTCTTCTTATGGCTTCCCCGGTCATTGATTCTGGTAATTTATATATACAAAAGTAACAAATTAACTCATATCAACATATCCCATTTTACCCTATTTAAGTAAGGGTCGCCATTTACGGGGATTCAAATTTTCCCTTATGAAACCGGGCCTGTCGGTTGTTATGGATGACGCACCGTAATGCTTAAAAGCCTTTGCGGTTGAAGCATCATTAACTGTCCATACGTGATACTCGTAACCGGCATCTATGACCGCATCGATAATTTCCGGGGTAACCGGCCTGTAGTTCGAGGAAAAACCATCTGCTCCCGCATTTTCAAGTGTTTCCAGGATGGCTTCCGTATAGGGTACCGGGTTTCCCTGCTCATCACGACTTATTCCCGACAGCCATAATGCTTTATGCATGGGCCTGGCTGCTTTGAATTCCTTAATAACCTCGCTGTTAAAGGAAATAATAACAATCTGGCCGGGCAAAAGGTGCGCCCGTTCAATTTCTTCATACAGCCTGGGGAGAATTTCAGTACCGGTTTTTATTTCCACAAATATTTTTCTTCCCGATGGAACAATTTCAAATACCTCGGCAATGGCAGGTATAGTGGCACCTCCAAATTCCTTCCCTTTCCACGATCCTACATTCAGTTCTTTCAACTCCCGGAGGCTTGATTCACTGACAACCATACTGGTCTCGGCTACCCTCCCTGTGTACGGATCATGAATACAAACAATTTCACCGTCTGCCGTGAGAAAGAAATCGCCCTCTATAGCATCGGCTCCCTGTTCCCAGGCAAGCATAAAAGCCGGTATTGTGTTTTCAGGAGCATAATAGGAGGCGCCCCTGTGGGCAACTATAACGGGCTCAGGAACAACCGGAAGGATGTAGCTGTACATCATCATGGCAAGAGGAATTACAATCAACATTTTGATCATGATAGCATTTTATAATTAATAGCTCCCGGTGTTGAATGACAGATCTATCCACAGCCTGGTCGGACGGGAAAGCAGGTTCATGTCAGACCATTGTTCTGCTGGCTGTTCCTGCCCGGGCATCCTGCCGGGGGCCTGACCCGGCATCCGGCCGGTCATCCCTCCTGGTTGTCCTAAGCCGCCCCCGGGCCTTCTTCCGTCAAAATCTCTTGCCCTTCTGTTTTGTGAAGGAGCCTTAAAACTCCCCGTTTCAATACCCAAACTCATCTTCCCGTTATCAGCCACCGGGTTGAATCCATGTTTTAACAATCCAAAAGGAACAACTGCTTTGTATACCAGGAAATCATCCTGTATGGATGCATCAACGCGTATACGGCTATCTCTCCTTTTTACCGTTCTAACCGAACTCCCATATATGCCGATAAGATCAATCTCCCCTGCCCGGCTGAGCAGCGTATTGAAATCTGTCTCTGCCTGAACCTGCGGGACGGAAGGATATAAAGGCCGCGCCTGGCCGTCAACAGGAAATCTGAATCCTTGATTTTTATTATGATTACCGGTTCGGTCGGTCCAAATTGTAAGTCCGAAATATATAATCTTACGTTGTAGAACCAGGTCGGAAGTTGCAAGCAGCAAATAGAGATTGTCCCTGTCTCTCTCAAACTTATAATAAAACCCGCTATTTTCGTGAAGCTCCATCCCGTCGGTCATACCGGAACTGAATCCGGTAAGGATAAATTCATCAACCGCATCCCGTGAAGTAACCAAAGCCTCAGGTGTTGCGCATCCGGTTACAAATAACATAACCACCGGAAACACAAACAAAAAATTCTTCATCTTTTTAAAATTAGATTTACACCAAAACCTGCAATTATGCACATACTTTAAAAAAGTGCATTTGTAAAATTACTTTATTAATGGTTAATCAGCGAGCACTTTGAAATTTTCCCATCATCTGAGTAAGAATATCGCTGTAATATATCCGCAAAAATTTATTTATCTCGTTGCGGGGGTTGGAAAAAATTGTTTATGGAGAAATATTGTTTTAACTGTTAACGTTTTACTTTGAATAAAATTACCGGCAAATAACAAATAACATTGAAAATACCGGAAAAAATCATGTCAGTTATTCACCCTGTTTTTTCCTATCTTTGTATGTATACAGTTACTGCAAAAAAATAACCTTAAAACTTTTAATTTCTAAAATCATTATAGTAAAAATGGCATAACCGGGAAATGAATTGCTAACTATAAAATGATAAAAATGAAATCACTATTAATTCTGTTATCAGCGATATTGATTAGTGGAATTAGTTACGGACAGTCTGCATTTGAATATTTCAGCATCGGCCTGGTAAAATATAATCTGAATGAGTTCGCAAAAGCGATTTCAGATTTTGACAAGGCAATTGAGATTGATCCGGAGAATTCCAGGGCATACAATCTGCGTGGTGCATCAAAGCACAAACTGGGAGACTTTGCAGGAGCAATAAAAGATTATACCTCTGCTATTGA
>PXDP01000240.1 GCA_003565035.1 PVC group bacterium
GGCAGAAATGAAGGGTGGGCAAACGTTTTCTCTGACCATGCGCTCCACCCCGGCAAGCGGGGCGGTGACGTGGATATGAACGTGCATTCCTCTAAACGACAGACTGGTTGGCTCTACCTCACAATACGCATTTGAATCTGCGATCTGTTTCGAGACACTAACCCTTCAAACTGAGGTCTGGGTTTCATCGTGTTTTTTGTGTAAAGCAGACTAAGAGAAAAACAGTTTGTATAAAGCTAAACGAGTTTTGCTTTACACAAATAAATTTATGACAAGCCGGCTTTATACAAATGACATTCCGACTCATTCCCCGCTCTCCTCGAAATACGTTTTTATACAAATCCGCGAAAATTTCGAGGCTTTGTAATTCGTGACCAAATCGGTGATCCACACACTTCCTCCCGGCCGCAGACAGCGGTGCATTTTTGCAAAACCCTTTCCACCGCCCGGTCCACCATGGGCTGACTCAAATCGAGGAGGTCCGCATCAAACCGTTGCCGAATTTCATCCAAAGTTGATTTCATCCCTGTCCTGCTTTCAAGGTTGCCCAGCGGTCGAGACCTCGTAAATTTTCTCCGGATTCATTCGGCGGCTCCAGGGCAGCCCCTCATTCTGCCAGCCGTTCATCAGACGCTGACCCGCCTGCAGGCCCTCCCTGAGAGCATCCCCCTGAAAGCCGTGACGCACAAAATACGCATTTGGGAATCCATTCTCCCGGAGAAACGCCGCACTGGGCTCTCCCCGCGCACTGCCGGAACGGCACATGGTGATGATCCGGGCATCATCCGCCAGTCCTTTCGCCCGCAAAGCGGTCCGCACCGCATCCAGGAAGTCCGGATTTAACGGCATGGCAAACACCGCACGGTCACGGTCAAGCCGGGTCCGGTCCACCAGACGGAAAGGAATGTTCAGATCCACAGCATCCGTAAACCCCGTAAATTGAATCTCCACCGGGTCCCGCACATCAATGAACAGAAGCGTCTCTCCTTCCTCCTGCACCAGAGCGTGTGTTTCTCCGGCGGAAAGTCCGAACGACGCCTCACCCGCCTCGATTCCGTTCCCTGCCAACAGGAAGCAAAACAAGCCGGTCCGAAAAAATTTTATCATGTGTACACGCATGGTTGTCAGGCCTTTCAAGAGTCAAATTAAAAAAACGTCACCAACTTTAAATGTAAAATGATTCCGGAGTTTAACAAGGTAAAACAGGTTCCGGGCAGGCCCCGGCTCATTCAGGACAGGGGGAAAGCCGGAGACGTTTCCCGCCATCTGCTCGGACTCTGCCCGGTCATCCGTTTGAAAAACGCGCTGAACCGCGCCGGCTCCGCATAGCCGACCTGTTCCCCCACACGCGAAACCGGCCAGTCCATGTCCCGGAGAAGCCGCTGACTTTCGGCCAGCCGCATGTGCAGCAAATACTGATAGGGTGTCGCTCCCGACTGATCCCGGAACGTCCGCTCAAAGGCCCGGCGCGACATTCCCACCCGCCTCGCCATTTCCTCCAGATCCGGCGGCTCCGCCAGACGCTGACGGAACTCCCGCTCCACCCGCACCACCAGCGCCCGCGGATGGCTGTCCCGCAGCGTCGTCTCCCGGGCAATCACCGCACCGGGCGCAATCTGCATCTGCCGGGGCGTCTTTCCCCGCATCAACTCCCGCAACAGTTCCGCCGCCCGGCGCCCCAGATCCTGATACGGCACCGGAATCGAACTGATCCCCCGCTCCACCGCGATCCGATCCAGAAAACGGTCGCCAATGCCCAGCACGCCCAACGTGCCCGGAACCGCCACCCCCGCGGCCTCCGCTGCCAGAATCACCTGACGCGCCGCAAAATCCGACGGACAGAGCACCGCCGACGGCCTGGTCCCCATCTTATGCAACATGCCCTCCAATTCGAGACGTCCACGCACCCTCGCGACATCTGTCTTCCCCCCTTCGCCCAGCCCCGCATACAGGGCTTTTGGCAAAGGCTGACCCGGCAACTCATAAACGCTGACGTTGCCGTACCCCATGTCCCGGAAATGCCCGGCCGCCACCCGTCCCATCGCATGGGCATCAAAGGTCACTGCCGCCCCGTCCTCCGAAAAGGGCGATCGGCCCACATGCACCAGCGGCACCCGCGCGGGAAGGGTTCCCAGCCACGCCTCCGACATAAACTCGCCAATCACCCCGTGCACCGCCCCGGCCTCGACCAGACGGGTCAGACTCCGCTCGAACTGTTCATGCACGCCCAGCACATGCCAGCCCTCCGCCTGCGCCACCGCCATCACCCCCTGATACCGCTCCAAATCCTCCTGCAGTCCCCCGCTGAATCCGAAAACAATCTGTATCCGCTTGGTTTGACGATTTTTCATAACAAAACTTTACGATAAATCGTATTCACGTGCCAGAAAAAACGTGTATACTTGGCGGCCTTATGAAAAAAGCACTTATCACTGGCATTACCGGACAGGACGGATCGTATCTCGCGGAACTTCTCCTTGAAAAAGGCTACGAAGTTCACGGCATTATCCGCCGCGCATCGAGTTTCAACACCGAGCGCATTGATCACCTCTATCAGGACCCCCACGTTAACGGCACTAAAATGTTTCTGCACTACGGCGACGTGACCGATTCCTCGCAGATCAGCAGCCTGCTCTACGACGTGCAGCCCGAGGAAATTTACCATCTCGCCGCGCAAAGCCACGTGCGGGTCTCCTTTGACACTCCGGAATACACAGGCGACGTGACCGGCCTCGGCACCGTCCGGATACTCGAGTCCATGCGCAAAGTCGGTCTCCAGGGCGCCCGCTTCTATCAGGCCTCCTCCTCCGAAATGTACGGCAAAGTTCTCGAAGTGCCTCAAACCGAAACCACCCCCTTCTATCCCCGCAGTCCCTACGCCTGCGCCAAAGCCTACGCCTACCACCTCACGGTCAATTACCGCGAATCCTACGACATGCACGTCGGCAACGGCATCCTCTTCAACCACGAGTCCCCCCGCCGCGGCGAAACCTTTGTCACCCGCAAAATCACCCGCGCCGCCACCCGCATTAAAATGGGAATGCAGGACAAACTCTATCTGGGCAACCTCGATGCCCGCCGCGACTGGGGGGACGAGCCCGACTACGTCCGCGCCATGTGGATGATGCTCCAGCAGGATGTGGCCGACGATTACGTCATTTCCACCAACGAAACCCACTCCGTCAAAGAGTTCGTGCAGGAAACCTTCGCGCTTCTGGATCTCGACTGGGAACAGTATGTGGACTACGACAAGCGCTACGAGCGCCCCACCGAGGTTGATCTGCTGATCGGCGACTACAGCAAAGCCAAAAACCAGCTCGGCTGGGAACCCAGCGTCACCTTTAAGGATCTGGTGCGTATCATGGTCGAATCCGACCTGAACCTCGCCCGCCGCGAAAGTGCCATGAAGCAGACCCTGGCCGATCTCGAAGCCCGGCCCTGATTCCCGCAAAAGGAGTCCGCCATGCTCGCACCCGATACCCGCATATTCGTCGCCGGCCATCGCGGCATGGTCGGCTCCGCCGTCTGCCGGGCGCTTGCCGCCCGGGGCTGCCGCAACCTCCTCACCCGCACCCGGCAGGAGCTGGATCTCATGGATTCCGCCGCCGTGAACGACTTCTTCGCGGCTGAAAAGCCCGAAGTCGTCATCCACTGCGCCGCCCGCGTCGGCGGCATCCACGCCAACCGTACCTACCCCGCCGAATTCATGCGGGAAAACATCGGTGTGTCCTTCAGCGTCATTGATGCCGCCCACCGGCACGGCACCCGGCGGCTCCTCTACCTCGGCAGCTCCTGCATCTATCCCCGCGAAGCCCCCCAGCCCCTCAAAGAAGAGTCTTTACTGACGTCCACGCTGGAACCCACCAACGAAGCCTACGCCCTCGCCAAAATCACCGCCCTCAAATACTGTCAATATCTGCGGAACCAGTACGGCCTCCTCTTCCACAGCGCGATGCCCACCAACCTGTACGGCCCCGGCGACAATTACCACCCCGAAAACAGCCACGTCATCCCCGGAATGCTCCGAAGATTTCACGAAGCGAAACTGAGCGGCGCGGAGTCCGTGACCATCTGGGGCACCGGTACCGTCCGCCGCGAATTTCTGCATGTGGACGATCTCGCCGCCGGCCTGCTCGCCCTGGTTGAAACGGAGAATCCGCCCGACATTGTCAACATCGGCTCCGGCGAAGACCTCACCATCCGTGCACTGGCCGAACGCATTGCCGAAGTCGTCGGATTCAAAGGCCAGATTCTCCAAAACCCCGACATGCCCGACGGCACGCCCCGCAAATGCCTCGACATCTCCCGCATCCGTGCCCTCGGCTGGGCCCCCACCCTCCCGCTCAAAGAAGGACTCCGCCAGACCTATGCGGATTTTATTCTTCAGTAAAACTGCTTATTCCAGCGTCAACCACCCCTGCAACTGTGCCAGCCTTGCCTGACCAATTCCGCGGACGCGGGTGAGCTGATCCACGGCATCAAAGGGACGCGCCTCCAGAATAGCCCTGGCCGTGACCTCTCCAATTCCGGGAATTCTCACCAGTTCCTCAACCTCTGCGGTATTCAGGTTCAACAGCTCCGTAGGGGTTGCACGGCCCATTGCTATTTGAAACTCCAGATCCTCTCTGCGCTGCTCACTGCGTTCACGGGAAAAGGATTCCCAATCGGTATAAGCCCAGATTCCTTTGCCTTTCCGGGCCGCAATCAGTTCCGCATCCCGAAGCTGTTCACGGTAATCATGGTGGGTCATGCCATCAGGTGTGGAGCGATAAACCCCGAAAGCACGGGCCCGACCCTCGCGCACAAGCAGGGTGGCCAAATCCTCGCCCTCAGAGGTGGTAACAAAAGCGTAGATCCGGGGATAGCGCGGAGAGCCCCGGGCATCCGCGAAGGTGGTATGCACCGTAAACGGGCTTTGCAGCCAGAGATTGACCTGCCGAGTGGCGGCCTCACCCATCGCTTTAGCCAGCTCAATCGAGGCCTGCGGAGACCCTCCGTAATTTGATATGCCGAAATAGCGGCGCTGCGCTCGCAGACGCCGGGCATCACTTTCGGTGCGAACCGTATCCTCCAGCGTATCCGCACCATAAAGTCTGATCGTATGTTCGGTTCCATCTGGAAACCGGACCCGGAAGCTGTCCCCGTCTCCCCAGGAGGTCGGCACATGAACACACCCCTCAACAGTGGTAAACCCGCCCGCCAACGAAACCAGTGCGGCGCAAAAACTTAGCAGTAAAAAACAGAATAACTTTCGCATAATCCTGTAATCTTAAGAACAAAACCTCAGAACGCAAATCTCTTTAAAACCGAGTACGATAAGAGAGGTTAATTGAATACAACCTACTCGTGAAGCAAAAACGCCATAATTTCGCCCCAAAAACGCCTGGATCCGAAAAACACCGAATTATGATCCGCATCCGCCTGAAGCCGCCAGAGTTTCGGCCCCGCATACCCTTCATACAACTCCCTCGCAAGGCGTGAAGGGATCACTGAATCCCGTCCCGCCACCACAAAAGCGACCGGCCCGGAAAAGTTTGCCAAGTGCTCATCATTCCGGAAGCGATCCCGCAGCAGCAGGCGAACCGGCAGCCAGGGGTAATGATGGGATGCCGCGGCCGAAAGTCGGTTAAATGGCGTAATCAGCAGCACCCCGTCCGCCTCCCGTTCCGCCGCCAGCCAGGTCGCCGTTCCGCTGCCGATCGATTCCCCAACGAGCAGGATTGTGCTGTAACTTTCCCGAATCGCCTCATGCGCCTTGAGGGCCGCTTCGCGAAACGCCATCTCACTGGGTCGGCCCTCCCGGAACCCGTATCCCGGATATTCCAGGAGATAGACCGAGAAGGTTTCGCCCAGTTCCGTACCCCGGAACAAATCCCGCAAATAATCCCGATGCACCGCCCCGCCCGCGTTTCCGTGAAAAACAAGCACCGCCGTACCTCCACCCAGCGTATCTTTCCAGCCATGAAACGTCCCGTTATGCTCCCAGAACGCCAGTCCCCGCCGCGCCGCCACTTCCCGCCCCTGCGCCTCCGTATACCGCGTCGGCAGAAAAATCATCCCCCGCTGCAGAACAAACAAAAGCCCGGCAAAGCCCAGATACACCAGACCCGCCATCCGAAACACACGCAAGATTCCCGTCACATTCATCTGACAGTTCTACCACACCTCACTCAAATTCCAACCCCGCACGCCTCAAAAACCAAGGAGCATTTTCAAACCATCCGTAACATACAAACGACTTCAAGCTTATAAATGCGGGCCCCCACTCCACGCGGGCGCATCCCGGATATGGTGAATACCCAACTGATAGCTGCGCCGGACAACGGATAGGAAAAGAGATGCATGAGGATGCTTAATCTGCGGATAGGCATCCGTTGTCCGGCGGAGCTATCCGTTGGAAGATAAACGTTCCGCCTTGTCCTCCCGCCAACGCCTGGTTTCCTGAGTGCTTCGCGTCAAGGTGAGGGGCCTGTTGAACTTAAAATGGAATTTCGGCCGGTCGGAAACAGCTCTTGGAAAGAAGGTTCACCAATTCCAAGATGCGCCCGCTCCACGTCTCCACGCCAGGTGAACTGAAAAAGATTGCATTTCCACCCTGACTCCTTAGGCAGAATCCCTTTTCAACCCGTTGTATCTCAGCCGGAGACCTGAATATGAAAATTGTTATCGTCGGTAAAGGCGGCCGCGAACACGCCCTGGCGCGCGCGCTGTCCGAATCCCCCTCCCGTCCCGAACTCTTTGCCTGTCCCGGCAGCGAGGGCATGGCGGATGTCGCAACTCCGCTGACGGACATTCCGGACATTCCCGCCCTGGTCGCCTGGATGCGGGATCACGAGATCGATTTGTGCGTTGCCGGAGAGGAAGCCTGGCTGGCACTGGGGCTTGCCGATGCCTGTCACCTTGCTGGAATCCCCTGCTTTGGCCCCCCAAAACGCGCAGCCCAGCTTGAGAGCAGCAAGATTTTCGCGAAAGAATTCATGACCCGTCATCAGGTCCCCACCGGCGGGTTCACCGTGGTCGATTCCGCCGAAGCCTGCCGGGCCGCGATTCAGAGCTACCCCACGGTCCTGAAATACAACGGTCTCGCGGCCGGAAAAGGGGTCGCAGTCTGCACCGATGCGGCGATGGCGGAGGAATTCATCGATATGGTCTTCATCCAAAAGCAGTTTGGTGAAGACAAGGTTTTTGTGGAGGAGTTTCTGGAAGGCAAAGAAGTGTCGGTGATCTGCGCGGTGAGCGACGGCAAAGCCCTCTATTTCACGCCCGCCCGTGACCACAAACGCCTGAAAAACAATGATGAAGGCCCGAATACCGGCGGCATGGGCGCGGTGGCCTCCCGCCAACTGCTGCCGCCGGAAACCATTGAGCAGATTCAGCGCGAGGTGATTGACCCCACGCTGGCCGGTCTGGTGAAAGACGAGCTGCACTACCGGGGCTTTTTGTATTTTGGCATCATTCTGACGGAACAGGGCCCCAAGGTGCTGGAATTCAACTGCCGCTTCGGCGATCCCGAAGCCCAGGCGGTTCTCCCGCTGATCGAAGGCGATTTTGCGGAATTTCTTTTCCAGGCCGCCAAAGGAAACATCGCTCCGGACCTCATTCAGTTTCATGAGGGCTGGAGCGTCTGTCTGGTCATGGCCACCCGCGACTATCCCCGCGCTTCCGGATCCGGCGACCTCATTTCCGGTCTGGACACCCTACAGGAAGGCCGTGTGTACCACGCCGGAACCCGCAAACGGGCCGACGGCGGGTTCGAGACCCACGGCGGGCGGGTACTGGCGGTGTCCGCCACCGGGGATACCCGCGAAAGCGCCCGCGACACCGCCTATGCGGAATTGGCCAAACTGCATTTTGACGGTGCGCAAATCCGTACCGACATCGGCACGCTGCATTTTTAGAAAGACCGCGCATGCGATGACCTCATCCGGGCTCAGCGCATAAACGGAGATCGGCAGGCTCTAAATCCCCCCGGCGGAATAAAGCACAACCAGCGCAACACTGGCACTTGTCCAAAACGCCAGCAGAAGACGATGCACTCTGGGCATCGTCGTGACACAGCCGGCAAGCACCCCCATTAAAACCGCCCCGCCAAATACCCTCAGAAAATCCAGATAATATCCGAGAATTTGCATTTTGGAGATCAGAAAAAAACAGAAATAGGCCAGAGCCACTCCCCAGAAGGGAGACTTTTGCGGGGGACCTGACTTGAAGAGCACGAAAAGAAACGTCAGCCCAAGAAAAAGAAAAACCCCTGAATCAAAAAGCCATTTAATATCGGGAGCGCCAGTTAAAATGCTTTGCATTTTCTCAAGGATGCCCTGTCCGGGCCATGCGAAGTTTTCAGTCAGCCCGCTGGTTCCCTCCCCCGCAGGTATACGCCGGAGCACATGAAGATTCCAGAGGACCGCCGGAAGAATGCCCGCCGACATGAGCAAAGTGCCCCTCAGGTTGCGGCGGCTCAGCAGACAGAGCATCAGCCCGCCTCCCGCCAGCAGCATCGTTTCGTGGGTGAGGATCATTAAACTGTAGAGCAGCGCCGCAAGGCCGAAGCGGTTACGCAGCCACGCCGCCAGGGTGAGGAGCAACAGCAGCCCTGCAAGCAGATCGGAGGTTGTGAGCAGAAACGAGCACCAATACCCCGGAACCGCCAACACACCCAGCCCCCATAGCGGCGATTTTTGAAAGGTCCCGAAAATTGCTCCGGCGGTTCCGGCCATGCCCGCAAAAAAAAGGAGGTTCAGGAAGACCATCGCATAGGGCACGGCGTCGGACTGCCCTGCGGCAAAAAGATATCCCAGAAGCGGGAAGAGAATTCGCCGGTAGCGGTAACGGGGATTGTCCAACGCCTCAAGGGTTCCGTTGTCCCGGAGAGCCGGATCAAGGGCCAGCGTCAAAAATAACTGGCCGTCATATCCCAGCTCACCCGCATAAAGACTGTTGGGTTGAGGTTGTAAACGCGGAGACAAGGGCAAAACATCGCCAATCCTGAAAAACCGGAGAATATCCCCCTGTCCCCGTCCCCAGTAATTTACCGCGAAAACACCGGAGACGATAAATAGCGCCAGACAAAAAACCTGAAGGCTTTGTATGGTTTCTCTACGCATACGGCGCACTTCAGGAAACCGCTGCTCCGCCCCGCACCCGCCTGACCACCTCGGCGGCGGCGCGGGCGCGTTCGGTGATTCCGCTCCAGTCGCCGGCGCGAATCGCGTCGGTTGCCGCAATCCAGGTGCCGCCGACGGCGGTCACCGACTCCACGGCCAAATAGTCAGCCAGGTTTTCGAGAGTCCCCCCGCCGGTGGGCATGAACTTGACCCCCATATGCTTATAGGGCGCGGTCAACGCCTTGAGCATCGGGACTCCACCGGCAGGTCCGGCCGGAAAAAATTTCAGTTGGCGGCAGCCCAGGCTCAGGGCGCACTCCACGTCGGAGGGGGTCATTACGCCGGGGAAAAAAGGCAGTTCCTCATCAAATGCGGCGCGTACGACATCTGGATTAAGTCCGGGCGCGACGGCAAACTGTGCGCCGCAGGCCCTGGCGCGTTTGGCCTGTTCGGGGCTAAGCACCGTTCCCGCGCCAATCAGCATCTCCGGCCGTTCACGGGCAATGATTTCAATCACGTCCGCACCGGCGGCGGTGCGGAAGGTAATTTCGGCGACCGGCAGTCCGCCGGCAATGAGTGCATCCGCCAGAGGCAGGGCATGCGAGGCGTCTTCAATGGCGACAACGGGGACAACACCAAGTGAATAAAGGGCATCTGTCATTTTTCAGGTTCCATATGGGTAGGGGTTTCGTCTAAATCAGTCCCGGGCAGGTGGTGTCCGGGTGAACGGAACGGGAACGGCCTTCGGATAAAGTTCCGCATAGGCCTCCGGAGAGTCCACCGCTTTTTCATCTCCCCAGCCCCAGGTTCTCCCCACCACAATCACGGTGAATTCCTGAACCGGCTCTCGGACAAACACTGTATCGGACACCTCCGAAATCACCATGGGAAACATCATCCCGTCTTCCTCCGGCCCGTGAATACGGGCAAGAACGTGGGTGCGGTCCTCAACCCGGTCCACCCGCAGGATTTCCAGCCGGAAACCGGGATGCGGGGTTTGCAGGGTCACGGTCAATTTAACCGGGGAATCAGCGGATAGTAATGTGCTCATAACGATGATCAGAGTAAAGAGAGATCTTCTCATGGTTATCTCCTTCATGGTAAATCTCTTTGGAGTTCAAACATAAGGTATCTGAAATTCTTGGGTGTCAAAAGCAAAAAAGGGAACTATCCTGTCTTGCCTATTGCGGGGACACGTTCTAAGGAGAAATCGTAAGGTACCCCGGTAGCTCATCAGGACAGAGCGCAGGATTCCTAATCCTGAGGCAGTGGGTTCGAGTCCCGCCCGGGGTACCATTTTATGACATGGAAAACATTTTGCTTGATCCGCATGACGAAATGGACTGCCCGCACTGCGGGGAGACGATTTCCATTGCCACGGTGTCACCCTTCACGCTGACGACCTGTCCGCACTGCCGGCACAGAGTCCATGTTCCCGGCCGGTTTGGCAATTACACGCTGAAACGACATATGGGGGACAGTGTCACCAGTGCCCTGTACCTTGCCAATGATCCGCTTCTGGGGCGGGATGTCACGCTGAAGATCCTCACCTATGTGCTGAGCAAGAATCAGGAGCTTGTGGAGGCCTTCAAGCGTGAGGCGCTGGCGGCGGCGGCCCTGAATTCCGCGAATGTGCTCCGGGTCTATGAGTACGGCATCCATAACCGTCAGCCTTATATGGTCATGGAACACATGCAGGGGGAATTCCTGCATGTCATTGCTCAGCGGGGCTGTCTCTCCGAGCCGCGGGTGCTCGAAATCGCCGAGGGGATCATTCAGGGACTGGCCGACACGCATCAGTGCGGCATTGTCCATGGTGACATCACCCCCCGGAATATCCTCATTGATCAACAGGGCACCCCAAAGCTCTGTGATTTCGGACTGGCCCATTTTCAGCATGAACGAAGTGATCTGATCGACACCTGGTCCTCGCCCTACTACATGCCCCCGGAGAGGATTCTCGGGCATTCCGAAGACCACCGCAGCGATTTTTACAGCCTGGGCACCACCCTGTTTTATCTCCTGACGGACCAGCTTCCTTTCTTTGATCTGGACGATGAGGTCGTGCTGACCCGCAAAAAAACCGAGCCCCCGCCCGATCCCCGCAAGTTCCGTCCGGATCTGACCCCGGAATTTGCCGAACTGATCCTGATGATGCTCCATCGCGACATCAAAAAACGTCCCGCAGATTATCCGGAACTTTTTGATTTGCTCGATCAGGTGCGGTCCGCCGTGGAGCTTGCGGAAAAAAAGCGGTCGAGCCTGCCGCAGGATGACACCGGCCGTGAAGCCGCAAAGCAAACCGGGTCCGGCCCGGGTCAGGGACGTTTTATTGTTCCCGGTTCTCTGCTGGTCCTGGCCCTTTTTCTGATTCTGGTCCTTACCCGCCAACAGAATTCCCCAGTGCCCCCAGCCGAGCCCGTCCCCCCGCCGGCGGCTGCGGAAACGCCGCCCGCCCCCGCTCCGGACCCTAC
>PXDP01000033.1 GCA_003565035.1 PVC group bacterium
GAAGATGAAATTTCGCGGAGTCACTTCGTTGCGGAACGATTTGCCGACCTGGGCGATACCGAAGGGAAGTTTAACCCGCATTGTATCGAGGACATTTTTGTAGTTAGTGAAAATCCCCTGAGCGGTTTCCGGACGAAGGTATGCCAGATTGTCCTCGCCGGAGGCGGCGCCGATGTAGGTCTTGAACATGAGGTTGAACTGGCGGGGTTCGGTGAGGGTTCCGGGTTTGGCGGCATCCGGGCCCCAGACGCGGGGCAGTTCCGCAGCGGGAATTTCCGTGACGGGTTTGACGGTGTAGGCGGCCGGATCGGCTTTGGCTTCTTTGCGAATGCGTTTTTCCGCGCGTTCCTCCTCGCCGAGGAGGCAGGCGAAGTGTATGCCGTTCTCTTCGGAGGAGCAGAAGACCATCAGATGGTCCGCACGGTAGCGGGATTTGCTTTCGCGGCAGTCGCACATGGGGTCGTTAAAGCCGCCGACATGACCGGAGGCTTCCCATACACGGGGGTTCTGGATAATGGCGCTGTCCAGACCCACAATGTCGAGAATTTCACCGTCCGGGCCGAGCGGCGGGGTGCGGACCATGTCCTGCCACCAGGCGTCGCGCAAATTGTTTTTCAATGCGGTCCCGAGGGGGCCATAATCCCAGAAGCCGTTCAGACCTCCGTAAATTTCCGATGTCTGAAAAATAAAGCCCCGGCGTTTGCAAAGAGCGGACAGGGTTTCGAGGGGAAGGGGATGGTCAGAGTTGTTTTGCATATTCATCTCTAATGCAATATAGAGGGCGCACGGTCAAGCCCTAGACGCTGCCGGAGTGCTGAACATGATCAAACTCGAATTTTTAAACGGACCTTTAAGCGGTGAACACCGCCTCTATCGCCATACCCCCGTTCGAATTGGACGGGAGCCGGGCTGTGATCTGGTTTTGGATCAGGATACACTGGTGTCCAGAAGTCATGCGCGGCTGCTTGCCGAGTCGGACCAGGTGATCCTTGAGGATTTGGGCGCGAGCAATCCTATTCTGGTGAACGGACATCCCCTGCAGGGAGAGACGATGCTGGAATCCGGAGATCACCTGATTTTTGGTGGAACGGAAATTTTGTTCCGCTGGATTGAGCCTCCCCGCCCGCTCCAACACCGAAGGCGGTCCCTTTTGGAGTGGGGGGCGATGGGCGCGGCGGGTTTTATTTTACTCGCTCAAATGATCTTTCTAATGTTTTTTGCACCGACGTGGCGGTCAACGGTTGATGTCGCCGTCCTGCGCCCGACCCCGGTTCCGGAGCCTTCAGAGTCGGAGGATGTCGGGACGGCTTCCGAGGATACCGAGGCACCGGTGCCCCCGGAGGAGACCGAACCGACTGGGGCGGAGGCCACGCCCTCGTTGGAGGAATCCGCGTCCCTGCCCACGCCTACGCCGCCACCTCTGCCAACGCCAACTCCGATTCCCAGGACAGAGACGATGGAACCGGACGAGCAGTTGGAGCTTGCAAGAGAATTTGTCAGAAACCGCCGATTTTTGGAGGCCGACCGACTGCTCCTTCAACTCCGGGAACAGGAGCCTCATTTTCTGGAGGCTCATGTTGAATATGCCCGGCTCATGGGACGGCAGTCACGCTTTGAGGAAAGTATCGAGGCCTGGCGTACTGTTGAGCAACTGGCTGAACCGGGTTCTCCTGAAGCCAGAGAAGCGGCCATTGAGAGACCACTTATGGAGCGCAGGCTGCGGCAAATCCAACGTCCGCTGCCTGATCCGCCCCCGCCGAGGGAGGAACGACCGGAACGGCTTCCCCCGGCGGCTTTGCCGGTTATCCCGCCCGAACGTCCGGTTCCGCCTTCTCCTGAGGAGGCGGCCACTCCGACGGTCCGGGGGGGGATGAGACGGAATCCATCTCTGCTGATTCAGGATATTGCTGTGCAGCGTTTTGCGGATGAGAGTGTGGCGGATATGCGGGAAATCCATTTTACGGTGCAGCATGTTTTTGGCAGCCGGGCGGTGGCTGAAGGGGATGCCCGGATTGTGGCGCGGTTTTATGAGACAGACGGAGACCGTATTTTCCCGGCACGTATTCCATCGCCGGAGGTGACTGTGCGTATCAACCGGGAAATGAGCCGGGGTGAACGTTTACGGGATATCCCTTTAATCTATCAGGTGCCCAGGGACCTGCGGCGCGACCGTTCTACACGGTATTACGGTGTGGTAATCCGCGCTTATGTTGGGCAACAACTGGAACATGAACTTTCGCTGCCGGCCTCTCTTCTGCAGATTTCCAACTGACAAATTTGTGTTCCGCTTTCTGATGAAGTACATAAATGTATCAAAATGCTTTTTATTATAACCGTACGCGAGGGTAAAAATGAACGATTATGCACTTTTCGGCTTGTTTTTCTTAATTTATATTAGTTTTTTATGTGTAGTTCAGTTTTGGCATTGCCATTGCTAGGTATGAATACGATGCGTGATTGCTCACACATTGTTTCCCATCCCACCCAAGCAAAACGAATGATATCCACTTCAATCCGAGTCTGTCTTCTGCTTAGCGCGACAGCCGCAAGCCCTTTGTTCGCAGAGGGGACGGTTTCGTTGTCGTCCTTGGATTATCGGTTGAACACATTATGGTTGTTGTTGGCGGCCGTGATGATTTTTTTGATGCATCTGGGCTTTGCGACCTTGGAATCGGGTTTGACCCGAGCTAAAAACACGGTCAACATTCTCTTCAAGAATCTTTCTGTACTCGCGCTTGGGGTGCTCGGATATACAATGAGCGGGTATAGTCTCATGTTTCAGGGAGATCCGCTGGAACCGGTGACCTCCTGGATTGGTTTTGCCGGATGGGGGCCCGGTGCGGTCACTGAACGTGTGGTGCTTAACGGTGCCGAAGGGTATGCGGTCAGCGGCTGGAGTTTTCTTCTCTTTCAGGGCATGTTTGCGGCAACCTGCGCGACGATTGTTTCCGGGGCTGTGGCCGAGCGGATCAAGTTATCCGCGTTTCTACTGTTTTCATTTCTATATGTCTCCCTGGTCTATCCGGTCCTGGGGTCCTGGACTTGGGGACACGGTTGGCTATACAGTAAAGGTTTCACAGACTTCGCCGGGTCTACCGTTGTTCATTCGGTGGGAGGATGGGCCGCTTTGTCGGGTGCCCTTATCCTGGGGCCCCGGTTGGGCAAATACGTGAACAGCACGGTAAAACCGATTATTGGTCATAATCTTCCCTTGGCCACCCTGGGCGTTTTCATGTTATGGTTCGGCTGGTTTGGGTTTAACGGCGGTTCGGTGTTCTCCCGAGGTCCGGAGATCCTGTCACGGGTGCTGTTCATGACGACCTTGTCTGCGGCAGCAGGCTTGACCACTGCAATTTTTCTGTCCTGGATTGTGGTGGGTAAACCGGATCTTACCATCATTTTGAATGGCGCGCTTGGCGGATTAGTCGGCATAACGGCCGGAGCAAACCTGTATGAACTTACCCCGGCGCTCTGGGTTGGCATGATCAGTGGTGCCTTGGTTGTGTTTTTCATTCCCTTGTTTGACAAGCTTCGTATTGATGATCCGGTCGGGGCACTTTCCGTCCATTTGGTCTGTGGCATTTGGGGAACCCTGGCTGTGGGTGTCTTTTCTGAAGCGCATTCTTTAGGCATACAGCTATTGGGTGTTTTGGTCCATGGCGCAGTGGCCTTCGGTGCCGCGTCGTTGATTTTTCTGACGCTGAAACACACCTCCGGACTCCGGGTGAGTGAGGAGGAGGAATTGGCCGGCCTTGACCTCGGAGAGCATGGCATGGAGGCTTATACCGGATTTCAAATTTTCTCGACCCAGTAAAATTTATGAAACTCATTGTCGCCTACATACAACCGCATCGGCTCAACGCCGTGAAGCAGTCTCTTTACGAAAAAGAGGTCGTAAAGATGTCTGTGACCACCGCTCTGGGTTGCGGGCAGCAGATGGGCTATCATGAGACGTACCGCGGAGCGGATATTGAAGTGAACCTTTTAAAAAAGATCCGAATTGAAATTGCGGTGACCGACCCGTTTGTACAGACAACCGTTGATGCTATCATTCAGGGAGCCCGAACCGGCAAGATCGGTGACGGAAAAATTCTGGTGATGGATCTGGTGGATTGTATACGGATCCGCACCGGTGAAGTGGGTGAAGAAGCCATAGGATAAATCTGTTGACAATGTTCTATTTCATCCGATACAAGGTATTTACAAAATCTAAACACTCTGCTAACCTTTCCCGAACGTGCGGGGCAAACACCGTGTTTGTACCCGCCAAAAGACAAACCCAAACGAGAGAGAGAACAACATGACCATGAAGAAATTCATTGGAACTATCAGTGCAGCTTTGGCTGCGACCGCCCTTACCGCTTCGGCCGGGGTGGATGTCGATATCGTCAGCGCTTATGTCTGGCGTGGTGTCACCCTGAGTGAAGAAGCACAGGTTCAGCCCGGATTTGAAACCGAGATTCTCGGCGGACTGGCTACCTTCGGCACCTGGGGCAGTTTCGATCTGGATGAATCCCAGTTTATCGAGATTGATTACTACTTGGAAATTCCGCTTCCTCTCGGTGAAGATAGTCCGGTTACTGCCGACTTCATCTACACTGAATACACCTTCCCCGGTGCTGAAGGCGATGCCGAGCGTGAAATTGGTCTGGCCTTTGGCACCGATGTCGGTGAAATCGGACTGGGCCTCGGCCTGTTCTACGGTGTCGGCGGTGGTGCAGACGGTACCCTGTACATCGAGCTTTCCGCTGAATACGGAATGGCCCTTGCTGAAAACATCGACCTCGGCCTGAGTGCTGTCCTGCACTACTGGGACATCGACGGCGGTGAGTCCGGCTTCAATGCCGCGACCCTGGGTGCAAGCCTGGACCTCGTAATTCCCGAAATCGAATTCCCGATCACTGTTGGTATCAACTATGTGATCGAAATCGATGACGACGTGGCCGAAGTGGAAGAAGACCTGTTCTTCACCCTTGGCTTCTCCCTGTAATCTTTTTTAAGATTGCAAACCATTAGACCCTCCGCCTCCGGGCGGAGGGTTTTTTGTGTGAATTCAAATTGTTTTCTTTGTCCGACAGCGTAGTATTTACATTATGAAACGCGTTCTTCTTGTTTTGGCGATCTGTCTGAACGGTACTCCCGGGTTTGCACAATTAGTGCTCCCTGAGTTTTTTGTGGAGGAAGATGCGGAACCG
Organism: PVC group bacterium; assembly: GCA_003565035.1. Classification (GTDB taxonomy): domain Bacteria; phylum Verrucomicrobiota; class Kiritimatiellia; order SS1-B-03-39; family UBA6053; genus PXAS01. The sequence continues at coordinate 5,196 of PXDP01000033.1, forward strand.
GAGCAAAGATTTATGCCCGGTGATGAGGGGCATGCCCGCGGGGATCAGGCAGAAACGGAGGGCACCATGGAACAGGCGGAACAGCAGATGCGGCAGATGATGCAGGCAATGCAGGGCCGAAGTCCGCGAATGAACCGAATGGAGCGGGGCGATGACGTGGTGGAGCCCTTTGAAAGACAAAACTTTCAGGCCGGGGGCGATCTTCTGCTGATGGAATGGACGCACCTTGACGGTCGGCAAGTCAGACGCAGTGTTCCAAATCAGACGGTTCTTGTGCTCACGGCCGTGGGAAGGCTGCCTGTCTCTTTGCATGAGGTTGAAGAGATCCGGCGCCATGAAAAGGGCATGTTGCTTACATTCGGGGATTCGGACCAGGTGAGTGGGCATGTGGATACGATTTATCTGCCTGCGGAGCCCCCATCTGACGACTTGCAGGTGTTGCCTCTAAACGATATTGTATTCATCCGCATATCCATTCCTGAATAAGCCCGCATATCCGTTCCAAATCGGCTTCAGTGAGGGCTGACCCGGAAGGCAGGCAGAGCCCCTCGGCATAGATACGGTCGGAGACACCCTGCGTATACATGCGGAGGTTGCGCAGTACCGGCTGCTGATGGAGGGGTTTCCAGACACGTCGGCTTTCGATGTCATGGCGTTCGAGGTGAAGCCGAAGGTCTTCCGGAGTGCAGGTGCTTTCCCGGGAATCAAGCCGAAGAACGGTGAGCCACCGGGTCGCGCGGTTCCAGGGGGCTTCGGGCATAAATGAAATTCCGGGGATCCCGTTGAGGCGTTCCTGGTATCCCTGAAAAATTGCCCGGCGCTTCATGACCCGGTCGTCGAGGACATCAAGCTGGGCGAGGGCCACGCCTGCGAGCAGATGGCTCATACGATAGTTGTATCCCAGTTCGCAGTGTTCGTAATGGGCGACGGGCTCGCGGGCCTGCATGGAAAGCTTTCGGGCATGGGCAATGAGTTCGCCGTCGTCGGACACCAGCAGTCCGCCCGCGGAGGCGGTGATGATTTTGTTCCCATTCAGAGAGTAGATTTCCGCCCGGGGATGTGGAGGATGATCCACGGTGTGGACCGCACCCAGCGCTTCGGCGGCATCGCAGAGAATTGGGATCCCATGGGGGGCGCAAAGACCATGGATCGCCTGGATGTCGCTGCGTTGCCCATAGAGATCGGTGGGAAGAACGGCCAGGACGGGGCGTTCCTCGGCGCGGGCTTCAGCGAGCGCGTGAGAGAGAAGGACGGGGTCAAGGGTCCAACTGTCCTCTTCGGCGTCAATCAGCCGGACTTCGCAGCCCATTTGCAGCGCGGGGGCGATGCTGGCGATAAAGCTGAGGGAGGAGGCCAGCACGAGAGGCGGTTGAGGATAATTGACAGGGTGCCGGGTGTCGATAAGGTGGCGGATACCCAGATGCAGCGCGGCGGTGCCGGATTGGAGGGCGAGGGCATGCCGGAATCCGCTACGTTCGGCGATTCTCTGCTCCAGTTGATCCAGCAGCGGTCCTGCCGGGGCGATATACTTGCTGTCCAGCGCCTTTTGCAGGTATTCGGCCTCGGTGCCGGCCAGGTGTGGGGGGGAGAGGAAAATTCTCATGTATGACTCAGATGGAGGTGGGTGGGACCCCGGTAAACGGTTCGGCGGGTTCGCTGCCGCCGGAGAGGAGGCGAAAAGGAGTAAGGGCTAAAATTTTAAGGTCAAGAAGAGGGGAGGCATGGTCAATGTACCAGACATCCATCCTGAATTTCTCCTCCCAGGATCTATGATTCCGCCCATGAATTTGAGCCCAGCCGGTGAGCCCGGGCCGGCATGCATGCCGACGAGCCTGTTCAGGTGTATATCGTGCAAGGTACTCGGGGAGCAGAGGGCGGGGGCCGACAAAACTCATATCGCCTTTCAGGATATTCCAAAGTTCCGGCAGTTCGTCGAGGGAGGTTGCGCGGAGAAAGCGGCCGAGGACTGTCAGGCGGCTTTGATCGGTTCCGGGTCCGTTTGTCATGCTTCTAAACTTCAGAAGAGTGAAGAGCTGGCCGTCTTTTCCGGGGCGGAGCTGTGTGAAAAAGATGGGCGGCCCCATCCGGATCCGGATGAGAAAAGCGAGCCCGGCCAGAAGTGGGGCGAGCAGGAACAGCAGGCCAGCGGCGAAAAAAACGTCGCTTACTCTTTTAACAGGATGTTGCGTCCATGACATTTTGAGTGAAAAAGGAAATAAATTAAATGAATTCAGTCAATACAACTTGAATCTATAGATTAATTCGTTATAGTTCCAATCTTAAATGTCATTGTTTTCTTTAAGTTACACCCCCACAGCACTATGAAATCATCAAATATCCCCGTTCCCCGTTTTTTAACTGTTCCTGAAGTGGGTATCATTTGCGGCGTTTCCCGAAATACCGTTTACAATTGGGTTAAAAAAGGCGTGCTGGATGCATACCAGACCCCCGGCCGAACCAACCTGATCCGGCCGGGTGATTTACTGCTTTTTATGCAGAAAAACGGAATGTTTGTCCCCAATCAGCTTATTGAAATCGCCAATGAAGACAGCAAAAATGTGGGCTTCATCCCCAAATCAGAATTGAGGGGCGGCGATAAGCTTCCCGTGGTCCTCTGCATGGATGATGATCCTAAAGAACGGTCGGTTTGTGAGAGAGCTTTGAAGAACAAGGCTGAGGTGATTACGGCGTCAACCGGGTTTGAAGGTCTTCATCTGCTTACCGTGCGGGACGACATTGAAATCGTTTTGATTGATATGGAGATGCCCGGAATGTCCGGAGAGCAGACTTTTATTCAGGCTAAGGGTCTGCGTCCGGCAGTGAAGCTGATCGCTTTGAACCGTACGCCGCCTCAGTTTACGGATGCGGTGCATGTAAATGGATTCATCAAAAAACCGCTGAAACTTAAAACCGTTTTTGAAGGCTTGACACCTTTCCTGAACCTGTGACGGTGACCGGGTGTATACGTTTCACCCGTACCGCTTGAAGCTCTCCACTCCGCTCCGCCTGGCCGGAGGTGGGAGATTGGATGAACGCTGCGGACTCCTGATTTATAACTGCTCGACCGGTGGGTGGGGGGATGCGGCACCGTTAACGGGTTTTTCGCGGGAAAGCCTGAAGACACTTTTGGACGTCTGTAAAATAGATCCCGGCGCGTTGGCTCGTTTTCCCAGTGCAAGATTCGCGTACGAATGCGCAGCCAGGCCCGTTGGAGTCAGGGTGTCCGGTGTCCGGGTTAATTTCCTGTGGTTTCCGGACATGGAACCGTTGGAGGGCTTGTTGCAAAGACTTGGGGAGGCGGTGTCTCCCTGTGTAAAAGTCAAACTTGGACCCGAGCCTGATTTGACAAATGTTTTGGAGCTTGTGCGGTGTGTGCCGACGGTTCGTTTACGTCTGGATTCTAACCGGCGCTGGGACGTGGATACGGTCTGCAACGTTTACAGGGCTTTGCCGAAATCCTGTCTGGAGTATGTGGAAGAGCCTTTTGAGGATCCTGCTCAGTATAAAGTCGCATGGAGTCGGTGTCCGGTGCCGGTGGCCCTGGATGAATCGCTTCTGACCGGAGTGCCTCAGGATGTTGCGGAGCATCCGGGTGTGAAGGCATTTGTTTTGAAACCCACTCTGATGGGGGACACTTCGGATCGGGAACCCTGGATAAAGCTTGCCCGGGAAGCAGGGAAATCCGTAGTTTGGAGTGCCTGTTTTGAAAGTGGCGTCGGCCTGTGGCATCTTGCGTCGCTTGCAGAGCAAGCGGGTGATACAGCATCGGGCCTGGACACAGGCCGGGTATTTCTTGAGGATCTTGTCGAGCCCAGGCCGCTTCCGGTCAACGGGGTTCTCGGGTGTGAACACTGGAAGGTGCTTGATTCAGTCAAGAAGCCTTACAACGTGTGAACCGCCTCCAGCCAGGCTTTTTCGAGGGCTTCGGGCGTGGTATTCATGTGGCGCGCCAACAAGAGTTCGCGGGGCAGAGACACCAGCTCCCGGAGATTGGCGGGGTCCCGGATAAACCGCAAATAGCTGAAAAAATCATCCCGGCGGCTTTCCTGCATCAGGTAGCGGAACAGCACCCAGGAAAGGGCATAAGTTTCATACGATTTCAATTCGGGGAGTTCGGCTTCAAAGCCGGAAGGTTTTCGAATATTGATTAACTGTGCCAGGGAGGGAATTCGGTTGGATTCGCGGAGTTGAATCAGCGTGTTCAGGTGGGTGAAGCTGGTTTCTCCGGGCGGATCGGATTCAAAATAGACCGCCAGTCCCTCGATCAGCCAGCCGTTTTCCGCATGAAACCATGAATGCACCCCATAGGTGTAACTGAGGTGATGTGCGGCTTCATGCCGCAGCGTGGCCAGGGTCTCCTGCTTTCCCCGGCGGCGTATTTGTTCCTCTACCCGAAAACGGGTACTTTCAATTGAGCGGCGTTCCTCGGCCGAACGGCTGTTTTCGATCAGTTTCGCCAGCTCCGCTTCGATCTCGGCCCGCATTTGCCGAGCAAAAGCGGAATGATATTGATTAAATACGACCATGCGATCTTCCAGCGGAGAATAAAATCCTGCGGATCCTGCCATTTCAGGGGCAGAACGGGCGATTGCTTTTGAAAAATCGTCTTCGTTGCTGAAAAATAAAACCTGAAGGCTTTGTTGACTGCGCCGGGGTTGAACCAGCGGTCCGAAGATCGCCATGTATTGCTGGTAGAGGTGATCAAGGACACGGGCGGTTTCAATAACCTGAAAATAGGGCGCATCGGTCAGAAGGGTGTAAGGGCCGTGGTGCAAAAGTTGAAAGGCCGGAAAGTCCATCTGGAACCGGACATCCCGCCAGGTGATGCGGGGAATCGGTGCGGTATACCGGTCCAGGGACAGAATTTCATTTCGGCTGATCTCGCGGGTGACCCGGCTTTGTCCTCCAAAGGAAAATTGCACGGTGATGCTTTGGGGGGATTCAAACAGAATCCGGACCAGATGCTCTTCTCCGCTTCGTGTCACCATCCGGTGTGAGGGCCAACGGTCACGCAGTGTGGATTCGAGGGAGCGTTTTAAATCGCGTTCTTCAGGGGTAAACTCGCTTTCGGGTTTATCTTCGGGCGGCAGGTTGTAGAAAGAGGGCCAATTCATGGCCCGGGCCAGAGCCCGTCCGGGAGAGGTTGTCAAAAAATGATAAAATCGCGGGTCATCGTTTCGGTTCCACTGGACAAGCCGCACCGCTCCGGCGAGGACCACGAGAAGTAAAAGCCACCGGACACACCGAAACGCGAAGCGGACGGCGTGCCAGGGAAAAGGCTTTTTGGTGGGATCAGGTGCCTGAGGCATTCGTAAATTGTATGACAGACTCCCCGGAAAAGCAATCCGTGATCCGGCTTGTTTTCCCGGTTGTTTTTTCAGGGGCACCGCGTAAGATCCCCACCATGTCCGAATCCTTTAATTTACCGCCTTCTGATGCCGCGCCGCCCCCGTTGCCCCGATCTGCCCCCCGGGAAAATGACTTCCGCAAACCCGGGCGCTGGCGCCGCAGGATTTTTCGCACCGTGCTCGGGGTGAGTCTGCTCATCAATCTTGGGCCCTGTTCCCGCCTGATTCAAAAAGCGCAACTCGGCCAGGAAGAGTTTCCTCCGGTAACCGAGACGCTGGCCTTTGGATCCCCTCTGGCCGAAACGCGGGTGGCTCTTCTGCGGTTTGAAGGGGTTATTTTACGCCAGCCACAAGGCTTTTGGGGAACGCTGGCTGATCCGGTCACCACGCTGTTGCGGGAAATTCAGGCGGCCACTGTGGACCCCTCGATCCGCGCCATTCTTCTGGAAGTGAATTCTCCCGGAGGCGGGGTGACTGCGAGTGACGAGATTTATCATGCTTTGATGCAGTTCCGGACTTCGGACCCAGACCGACAGATTATCGGAATGGTCCAGGATACGGCCGCATCCGGAGCGTATTATTTCCTCCTGGCGGCGAATGAAATCTGGGTGCAACCCACATCAATTGTCGGTTCGGTGGGCGTCATGGTCTCCACGGTCAATTTCCACCAACTGGCGCAGCGCCTCGGCGTGGAGGATGTCACGCTGACCTCCGGAGAAAACAAAGCGATGCTCTCTCCGTTCCGACCTCTGGACCCTGCGCATGTCTCCATATTTCAGGAGGTGGTGGATGATTTATACAGCCGTTTCAGGGATTTGGTGATCGCGCACCGTCCGTTTGACGCGGCGACCGCAGCGCGGGACGGCTTGCTGGATGGACGGATTTTCACCGCGCGGGATGCTCTGCGGTACCAGTTGGTGGACGGGATCGGTTACGCTCCGGATGTCCGCGCCAGGATGGAAGAACGGCTCGGGGAAGCGGATCTGGGTTTTTACTCTCTTCGGCAC
>PXDP01000446.1 GCA_003565035.1 PVC group bacterium
CGGTTGGGGAAGCCGCGGCCGTCGGTGAGGCGGTCGAGACCGGAGAGTGTTTCGTCGGGAATGCTGACCGTGATGCGGCGGAGGGTTTGTGACATGGTATTACGAATTAACTGAAATATTCATACGAAAGCAAGCGGGAATCCCGGTGATTTTGAGGGGGACGTCTGGGATTATTCTTGGATTGGGCAGGAGAAAGGTTTACAGAAGTCTGTTTCGGTGGCCCCGGTCTTTTCCCTTCCCGGCTCATGCATCCCAAAATAATGAAGTCTCGTCACTTTATCATTGTTTTTTCAACGTGAACTCCCATTGAAGCATTCTTATGATCTATCGACTTTTTTTTACCGGCGTTTTCCTGTTTTCTTTCGTAAATCTTTCTGCCGAAGTGCGGGTCCTGGAGCTAAGTCTGGCCGACAGCCGGGAGCTGGTCCTCCGTCAAAATTTGGAAATTGCCTCCCAGCGGTTGCAGTTGCAGGGGGCTCAGGCCCTGTATGAGGGTGAGAAAAGGGCCTTTTGGGAGCCGGTGCTGGTGTTGTCCGGCCAGCGGGAACGGAATGAACGGGAGAATAATACCGAGCAGTTTATCAGTCAGGGGGTGGAAGATTTTGAGGAAACCAATTCAAGTTACCAGCTTGCGGTGGAGCAGCCAATCGGTACGGGCGGGGATTTGCGGTTTTCGTATGTGCTGCGGAATTTGCAGAACAATCTGCGTGAGCAGCGGGATTTGGAGGGCATAGAGCGGGAGTATGAGGGGTTTATGGGGGTTGTGTTGACACAGCCGCTTTTGCGGAATGCGGGGGTCAACAACAGCCGGGCGATGATCCGGATGGCGCGGGAGGAGTCGGAAGTGGCCTTTCAGGAATGGCGCCGGCAAATGATGCAGGCGGTCGGCTCGGCGGAGGCGGCCTACTGGGATTTGGAAATTTCGCAGCGCCGGGTTGCTTTGCGCGAGGCGTCGGTGCGGGTGGCTGAACAGGTGCTGGAAGACAACCGGGCCCGTCTGGAAGCCGGGCGGGGCGCGGAGGTGGAGGTGCAGCAGGCCGAGGCCGGTCTGGCGGTGCGGCAGACACAGCTTCTGGAGGCGCGTCAGGCACTGGTGGAGGCTTCAAACCGTCTGCGGACGTTTTTTTCAGAATCGATCCGCAACCGGGATTTTCTGATCCGGGCCACGGATACTCCCGCACTGCGGGAGATGGCGGTGGATCCGCTGCCGCTGTTTGACGAGGCGATGATGCTGCATCCGGATGTGCTCATCCGCAAGCACCGTCTGGCACAGCAGGAAATCCGGACGGATTTCACCCGGAACCAGCAATTGCCGGAGGTGAATTTGACGGGGAGTTACGGGTTCAACAGCCTGGGGGAAACCTCGTCGGATGCGGTCTCCGAGGCCTGGGGCGGTGACTTTGTCTCCTGGTCGGTCGGGGTTCAGGTGCGGATGCCACTGGGCGGGAATGCCCGGGGACATGGCGAATACCAGGCCTCCCGTTTGCGGCTGCAACAGGAGCAGACGGGGCTGCAGGCCACCGAGGTTGCACTGATGAATCAATTGTCCTCCAGTGTTCGCCGGGTGGAAAACAATCTGGCGCAGGCGAGGAATTATCAGCGCGTGGCCGAGCTGAATGCCCAGCTTCTGGAAACGGAACTGGCGCGACTGGAGGCGGGTCAAAGCGACAGCCGCAAGGTTCTGGATACGGAAGAGCGCCTGACGGAGGCGCTGGAGGCGGAGGCCACCAGCATTACCCGGTTTATGGTGGGGCTGCTGGAATTGGACCTCTCATCGGGCACGCTGTTGCGCGCACGGGACATGGATCCGATGCTGACCGAATTGGAAGGAGCACAATAATGAAGCGCATTCCCTTAGTGAGTTTTTTGTTCCTGACCCTGTTTTCCGCGTCGGTCGCTTTTGCGGAAACGCGTTTCAGCGGCCTGGTGGAACCCTACCGTGATGTGCTGTTGAGTTCTGAGGTGGCGGGACGGATTGCCGAAATTGCGTTCCGGGAAGGCGAGCGGGTGGAGGCGGGTGATGTGATTTTACGCCTGGATGACCGGGTCGAGACGCTGGAAGTGCAGCGGCGTCAGGCGATTTATAACAATCAGGCGGAACTGATGGCGGCGCGCGAGCGGCGGGCGCTTTTGCAGGATGAGCTGGAGGCGACCCGGGCCCTGGCGGAGCGGACCGGTTCGGTCAGCCGGGAGGAATTAAACCGCAAGCAGTTGGAAACGGTGTTGGCGCAATTGGAGATTGACCGGTTGGAGCAGACCCAGAGTTTACAGGAAATCGAGCTGAATATTGCCAAAGAGCGTCTGGCGCAGAAGCGGATTGTGGCTCCGTTTTCGGGGGTGGTGGCGCAATTGCCCCTGGATGAGGGGGAGAGCGTGCAGCCGAATCAGCCGGCGATGCGGCTGGTGGAGGATGAGCGGGCGTTTTTGGTGGTGAATGTACCGGCGGAGCGCGCCCGGGCCCTGTCGATGGGTCAGACGGTTCGTTTGCGGTTTTTGATGGATGAAGAGGTGGAGCGTTCGGGCGAGGTGGCGTTTATGTCACCGGTGGTGGATCCGGCCAG
>PXDP01000523.1 GCA_003565035.1 PVC group bacterium
ACTTCGTCTCTGCGCCCAGGGCAAACACCGTTTTCTTTTAAGGCCAGGTCAATAAGCGTATCTAAATCGTCTTCCCCCTTAACCACTCCTTCCAAAACATCGTGGATGACACTTCCCCAGGCGGCTCCTCCGCCGCTGGCCCTCTTTGTTTCTACCCCTTCTACCCTCTTTTCGGAGGTTGAGGGACTGAAATGCTCGTAACTGGGAATAGCCAGGGAGGGTGTCCAGGAGGAAAAGGCCTCCCTGGCTTTTAGCAGGTCTTCTAAAGATGCTTCTTCCTCATCTTCTGTTTTTTTAGGGGGAGATACCCGGGGGGGTTTAAGGCACCAGGAGTTTTCTGTTTTGTCTAAGAGAGGTTTCCAGGGGTTTTTGGTCATGGTTTTATCCTTGCTGCTTTTGCTGATAATAAGGAGGTCTTTGGCTCGGGTGGCTGCCACATATAAAAGCCTAGTTTCCTCAGCATCTTGGTATTTCTCTTCTTCCTCTTTGTATGCCAGCCAGTTAACTGGCTGGGCTATGGCTTCCCTTGAGTATGAGTTAGCATCGGTGAAAGCAAAGTACGCCCCCGGATGCCCACCGGTTCTGCTTACATGGAGGTCGGGCTCGAAGTTGACGTTTTTATAGGGATGGGCCAGAAAGACTACCGGGGCTTCCAGGCCTTTGGCTTTATGAAGGTTCATAAGCCTGACTGCATTCTGCCCATGGGGGGCCAAATTAAGCTCATCTTCTAACCCTGCATCTTTTAAGGTTTCAAAGGCAGAAACCATGCCGCTAAAGGAAGTAACTCCCAAGGCCTCAACTTGGCGCAAATGTTCTAAAACCTGAAGGATTAGACCCCCTTTGCTGCTGCCTAAGGGTTCTGTAAGGGCAAGGGGGAAAAGGCCCAAGTCTGCAATAATCTTTTCTAGTGCCACGGTGGGGAGGTAATCCCTGCTGTACTGGTAATATCGTGTAAGACTGGAAAAAGCATGGGCAAAGGTTTCCTTGACGCCATCTTCTACCTGTGCAGGGATGGGACATAAGAAATGAAAGGTGCCGCCTCCCTGCTTAAACCGGTACAGTTCGTCATCACTAATGCCAAAAAACATCCCTCTGAGAAGGGCTATCAGGTCCACTTGGTTATCAGGGTCGGCAATGGCTTTAACTACCCCCATAAGTTCATCTATCTCCAAGCTGTTTTTAAGGGAACTTCCTCCCGTAATAACCACAGGTATGTTTGCCTCTTCTAAGGCCCTGGCATAGGTTTCCATCAGGTCCTTATACCTAAGTATGATTAAAAAATCCTTTGGTTCCGGCCTTCTGCCCTCAATTTCAAGATTGCCGTTCAGGGCATGCCTGATGTAGCTGGCAATAAGGCGGGCATCTTCTAGAACTATTTCCTCCTTCTTTTTGCAGCCCTCATCTATTTCTAAAACCTTTACGCCAAAGTCCGTCCCTTCCGGGTCACTGCGCTGGGCAGCTATGGGCCGATACAAGGCCTGGTAGGCGTTTTCCTTTTCAGACAATAGGTCCTCAAAAACAGCGTTGCAGTAATCCCCTATGGATTCAATTGACCTGAAATTGGCCGTGAGGTTTACTATCTGTCCTCCGTTTTGAACGATGATTTTTTTGACCAGGTTGTAGGTATCGATGTCAGCCCGGCGGAACCGATAGATAGACTGCTTAGGATCCCCCACCACAAAGAGGGAACCAGGCCGGGGTATCAAGTTTTGCCAGTTTTTTTCTTCTACGTCTGTCCCCGTAAGATAAAACATAATCTCTGATTGAATCGGGTCCGTATCTTGAAATTCATCGATTAAAAGGCATTTATACCTTTTTTGGAAGTAATCCCTCACCTCCGGATAATCCTTAAGCATCCTGCTGGTCTTCATAAGCAGGTCCTGGAAGTTTAGCTTGGACTCCTTTTTCTTTATCTGCTGGTAGCTTTCAATCCCGGGCAGGAGAAACTCCATAACATGATAATGGCAGTATTCCCGCCACCGATGCATAGCTGGAATGATGACATCCATACCTAAGGCATTAAACTCATCTCGAATCTCCTTGGCCGTAGGCCCATCAGACCACAGCTTTAGGATAACCCTGTGATTTTCACGGGCAAAAGAGGAAAGGATGGCAGCGATTGTAACGGCATTGCCCATATCAAAATATTTTACTTGCCGCAGTGCCTTTAACACCCTTCTTTGGAGGTCGTCGTATCTCTGCTCATGGGGGGGATTGGGAATAAAAAGTTCCGCCTTCTGAAGAAAAAGAAGTAACGAATCTAAGGCGGGTTTTAGGTCAGGTTCATCTCTTTTCGTATGAATAAGGTTTAAATCAGGATAATCAACCAAGGTAGTAAAGCCCTTCTGCAGGTTGTCCAAGGAAATACCTACCTTGTTTATGTTCTCCAACAGGTGGGGTTTAAAGAGCTTTACTTCCACAAGGTGCCTCTGCCAGGCCTCCTGAATTAGGGCCATGTTGCCCACCTCATCTAACTCCGTAAACTCCGGGTCTAGGCCGGCTTCTACAGGTCGCTCCCTAAGGAGTTTAGAACAAAAGGAGTGGATGGTGCC
>PXDP01000100.1 GCA_003565035.1 PVC group bacterium
AAGGATTTTTCTGTGTATAGGCATAACGTTTACTATTTTTATCGAAGAGTTTCATGACGGGGCTTTCGGGGTGCTTCCTTTTGCGACCTTTTGCGGCAAAAACTGGTGTTCGCTATGGAACCTGTGCCAACCGGGTAGGCATGAAATGAACTTCATTCCCAGCCCGCAAACGGACCTTCAGTCCGTCTGCGGACTGGGCTGGTATCGGCTCGGACCTTCGGCCCGAACACAGCGGATCGACACTTCCCACTTGTGTATACTCGTCAGGTTAAAATCCCCGTCAACCGTCCCGCCCCGCAGGCTTGCATCCTGAACGGCTTGTGCTAGCATAAAACCATGACCGCGCCCCTTCCCCGCAAAAAGCTGCCCATCGGCATTCAGAACTTCGCGAAAATCCGCGAAGACGATTACTATTATGTCGATAAGACCCCCTTTGCCTGCCGCTTGGTGGAGGAAGGGTCTTATTACTTCCTCTCCCGCCCCCGTCGTTTTGGAAAGAGTCTGTTTGTGGATACGCTGAAGGAGATGTTCGAGGGGAACCAAGAACTGTTCAAAGGCCTGCACGCGGAGAAACACTGGGACTGGTCCGTGAAGCGTCCGGTCTTGCGTTTCAGTTTTGGGGACGGGGGCGTGGATTCGCGGGAAACACTGGAAAAAGAGCTGCGCATTCAAGTCACGAAACATGCCGAACGATTGGATGTGCTCCCGGAAAGCCTCGAGGAGGGCCAGCCCCGCCTGCGCGCACTGGTCCGCGCCGCCCACGAAAAAACCGGCCGGCGTGTCGTCATCCTCGTGGATGAATATGACAAGCCAATTCTGGATCATATTGAGAACGAACCCCTCGCAAAAATCATGCGCGACGGGCTCAGCGATTTCTACGCCGCCATCAAGGAACTCGATCCCCACCTGGAATTCGTGCTGCTCACGGGGGTCAGCAAGTTCTCCAAGGTAAATTTGTTTTCCAAGCTGAATAATCTCCGGGATATTTCGCTCTCGAAGGACTACTCCGGAATTTGCGGCTACACGGAAGAGGATGTGGGCACTGTTTTCGCCCCGGAGTTGCCAGGTCTGGACTGTGAGAAGGTGCGCCGATGGTATAACGGATACAATTGGACGGGCGAGTCGGTCTACAATCCGTTTGACCTGCTGCTTCTCTTTCAGGAGCGTGAGTACCGCGCCTATTGGTATGAAACCGGCAACCCTTCCTTTCTCCTCAAAGTTCTGCGGCAACGTCCGACTTTCTTGCCGGAACTGAAACGTTCCATGGCCAGTTACGAGTTGCTGTCCCAGTTCGAAGTCGGCAACATCGCCACCGAAGCCCTGTTTTTCCAAACGGGGTATCTCACCATTCACGATACGGAGACACTGGGTGCCCAGAAAAACTATTTTCTCGGTTATCCCAACCTGGAAGTTGAAACCAGCCTGCTCAGCACCCTCATGCGCGATTGGACCCCCCACGAGGCCCGGGTTTCTCAAACCACCCCCCGTCTTTACCGGCTGCTCGAAGCCAACGATCTCGACGGCATGCGAGACCTCATGACCGGCTTCTACGCCTCCATCCCGCATCCGTGGTACACCAACAACCCCATCGCGCAGTACGAAGGCTACTACGCCAGCGTTTTCTACGCCTTCTTCGCGTCGCTGGGACTGGATGTGCGCGTGGAGGAATCCAGTAACGCCGGACGGCTCGACATGGCGGTTCTCTTCGAAAACCGCGCGTATATTTTCGTGTTCAAACTCGTCGACGATGCCCCCGAAGGCAAAGCTCTGGCGCAAATTCTCGCCAAAGGCTACGCCGAACCCTACCGCCTGGCCGGGAACAAGGTACACTGCATCGGCATCGAATTCAGTAAAGCCAAACGGAACATTGTGGCGTGGGAGATGGCGTAAAGTGCCAAAATTCCGCATTTAGGGCGTTTTGATGTATTCATCCACGGACAGACAGGATGAACACCGATGCCCCCGTGGAGGAATGAATGAATCAAAAGAATGAATTATCCATGTGAACCAAGCACATCGCGGGCGGCACGGATGCCGCTTTGGTAGGCACCGTGGGCGGTGCCGAAAGACGCGCGGCTGGTGGCTTCCCCGGCGAAATAAAGGCGGGACTCCAGGGGGGCGGCCAGGTGATCGCGCATCGACGGGGTGGAGCCAAGGGCGTTAAACGAATAGGAGCCTCTGGCGAAGGGATCCAGGCCCCAGCGGGTAATTTGCGCCCCGATGGGATTTGGTATGCTCCTGCCAAAGAGCGTCCGGAGGGTCTTCATTGCGGCATCAACACTATGTGTGTCATCCCGGGACTCGAGGTTGCGGCCAAAGTCGGCCGCATTGAAGCCGATGAGCACGGGATACCCGAGGGACCGGGTGAGGCTGAACCATTCGCTCCATTCACCGGGCTGTGGGGAGATATACCCAATCCAGTCGGCATCCTTTGGCCAGAAGACACGGTCGAAACGCAGGCAGCATTTGTTGAACACGCCCATACCCAGCCGGAAAATGGCCTGCTGTTTTGTCTGGGGAAGTTCGGGGACAAAGCGGACATCGCCGTGCTTCAACACCCCCAGGGGCAGAGTGATGACCGCCTGGTCGGCGAGGAACTCGGCATCACGGGTCAGCACGCGCACGCCCGGTTCCCGCCAGTGGATTTCGGTGACCTCCTGCAAAAACACCACGTCAAGATCCCGGGCCAGATGAGAGGTGAGCGCGGAAAATCCCTGGGCGAAAAGCACGTCGCCGCCCTCAAAAAGATGCATATCATCCACCCAGTGTGTTGACAGTTCGCGCAGGCTTCCTGAATATTCGTGTTCGAAATGACTGCTGAGCAGATGGCGGAGCAGGAGGTGGTCCTCTGGGGAGCGTTCGCGTCTCCGCAACATGGGCTCGAAGGTCTGGAGGAGGGAGCGGTCGTGGTTCCGCCTTTGAGCGCGGCTCAGAATCCGGAACATTTCGCGGGTGGTGCCCGCCATTTCACGTTCTTCGTTTCGATCCAGGCGAATTCCCGCAGAAGAAAAGGTCTCCGACCGCTCATAGGAGGTGGGCACGCGCGGGGTGCCAATTTCATCGGCGAGCCGCGTGAGCGGATTATTGCGGACTCCGTGGATCCAGCTTGCGCCAAGATCCATGTGGATGTCCGGCCAGGCCTTGCTGGTCCAAACCCGTCCGCCCGTGCGGGTCCTCGCCTCAAGCACACGGACGGAGGCACCGTGTCGGTGCAACTCCCGGGCTGCAGCGAGGCCCGCAATGCCGGAGCCAATCACCAGCACCTTCCGTCCCCGTACCGTGGATGCAGGGGCCTGAGACAGACCGCGCAGGGGGCTCCCAAGCATCAAAACCGCACTGAGATGTATAAACTCTTTTCGGGTCATGCTTTACCCTCCTGCGTTCAGTTTCATTTTCAATATAATTCATCGGATTTCCAGAAAAAACACTCATGGTTTAAGCATATCGGTTTTCGGAGTCTCTCATTCCTCCAGGGCAACATGCTGTTCCCTGTCGCCGGCAATTTCCTCCAGCACCGGAACACAGCGCGCCATCAATTGCCCTCGAGATTCCCCTGCACCGACGTTTTCCTGTGGAAGATCTGGACATTTCAACCGAAATAGCTTTAAACACTTCGCATGATTGACGAATTACTCGCATTACGTTCCCCAATCGCCCGAATTTGGGTTTTTTCAGATTTGCAACAGGTGATCCCCGACATGGCCGAGGGATGCCTCAAAATCGCCCTCGAAGACATGCAGGATCTGGACCTGTCCCCGACGGCCATCTGGTATCTTGGCGACGCCATGGAGGGCCGGGATTCCGGCCGGGTGGCGGAAATGACCCGTATGCAGGTGGCGCATCTCTCTGCCCTCAACCTGCCCCTCCGCTTTGTCATGGGCAATCACGACCTCGACTGCACCAGCAAACTTCCCGAAGGCACCGAGCCGGTCCTGCCCGTCTGGGAGGCTTTCCGGCAGGTTCCCGGATGGAAAACCACGCCTTCCTTCAGCGATTTTTATTTCACCGACACCTATGGCGATGTCCTGGTTGTTTTTCTCTCTGATCATGTCGCTCCCGACAACCGCTGGATCGCCACCCAGCAGGAGGTCCGCGGTCCCCGGCCCGAATCCTACGACATTCCCGTTGAGGCCTACCGCGAACTCCGCGACTATATGGCCTCGTGGAACGGTCCCGTGATCCTCGCCGGACATTACGCCTTCCCCGGCGGCGCCCGCGGCGCGCCCCCCCACGGACTGCTCAACCGCCTTCTCCCCCTCCCCGACACGGTGAAACTCGCCCTGCACGGCCACGCCCACACCGGCGACTGGCCTTACGGCAAAAACCAAACCTTCCAACGCATCGGCTGGATCGACTGGCATAATATTCCCCAGGTCAACGTTTCCTCCCTCGACCGCACCCGCGGCAGTCAGACCCGCTCCCTCCTCCTCGATATCTACGACGACGGAACCTTCGGTCTTTTTTTCCGTGACCACGAGGACAAAATATGGTCCGATGTTTTTTACATTAACGCCCATGCCCCCCGGAGCCGTTCCGGGGCCAGCGAACGGCACCATCATAAACATACCCGTCTTGCCGATACGCCTCTGGCGGCCTGGCAGGCTCAACATCCTTCACACTAGACATGAAAAAACTCTTCGCACTCCCCATCCTGTTTCTTCTGACGCTGACCGCACCGGTCCGGGCCCTCATCAATCCCAACTTTACCCCCGTGCAGCTCATCGGACAGTCCACCGCCATCTGGGAGGCCGACATCACCCTCGATGCCGATGCCTTCACCCTCACCGCCGTCACCACCGACACCCTAAAAGGCGAGGCCCTGGCCCAAACCGCCGTGCTCGACTTCTCCGATGCCGATTATCTGCTGTTTGACCTCGAAGAAGCGTTCACCGACAATCAGGCCAAAGGCATGTTCATCACCGGGGATTTCAGCGGTGCCAGCATGGACGGCGGCGATGTTGAGGAACAGCCCTGGGCCATGCTCAAAATCGGCACGCAGTGGCTGATGATCTCCACCACCGAAGAAAAACCCTTTGTCATCCGCGAAGATCCCATCGATCTCTCCACCGTATGGGCCGGCGACCCGGTCAATCTCCGTCAGGTGATTGAATACATTCTCACCGATCCGCGGGCCTCGGTTCCGGTCGCCTCCGGTGGCCGCTGGGCCTCCGAAGAGGAGGTCCTCACCCTCGACGGCACGATCCACGGCATTGAAGCGATCACCCTGGGCGACCGCACCCTGGTCTTTGTCCGCCGCGACGAGGGCGACCGCCTGCTCGATCCGGCCAACGGATTCGAAGACGTCACCGAATCGTTCGGTCTCGCCTCCGCCTCCCGCTTCGCCGCCTGGGGCCGCTTTTTTGCCGGTCCTCGCTCCGCCCTGGCCTCCGTCACCCCGGAAGGCGAACTCGTCTTTCACCGTCGCGGTCCGGAAGGCTTCGAAGCCCTTTCCACCGGGGAAACCCTCGAAAACGTCACCGGCCTCGCCACCGTTGCCGGTCCCGAAACCGCCCTGCTCCTGATCGGCACGCATGAAGGCACTCTCCTGGGACATCTCCGGGAAGACACCTGGCATGAACTCGGGACCGGAGCCGTATCTCCCGACATCGGAGCGGGCGGCCCGATTTTGGCCCTGGACCTCAACGGAGACGGGACCCCCGTTCTCATTCAGGCCGGACCCAACGGCGTGCACCTGCAGGGTGTGGCCTGGGGGAATTTGCCTCTGCGCTTTGCCGCCAGTGAAGAGGTCCTCCACCACGTTGTTTCCTACAGCCCCATCGGCACCCCGCTCAGCATCACCCCTGCGGACTTCAGCGGAAACGGCTATCCCGACCTGCTTATTGGCGGGGATCGCGGTGCCGCCCTGATTCTGAACCTCGGCGGTCACATGTTCCGCGAAGCGCTCAAAACCACCGGCGAACTCTCCTACAACATCCGCCCCGGCGTGCACCATGTCGGCATCGGTGACCATGCCCTCGACGGCCGCCTCGGTCTCGTCCTCTTCAACCGCCAGCTCCCGCCCCAGGTCTACTTCAACCGCGGATTTGCCGTCTTCGGCTATGATATGGAACTCGACCTCATCGAAGACGCGCCCGATGCACAGGAGGCCGCCGGACGCGGCCAGCAGGGCGGCCTGCTCGCGGACCTGACCGGCAACGGACTGCAGGAACTGCTCATGGTCACACAGGAGGGTGTCTTCTGGCTGCTCACCCGCGATGCCGAAGCCACCGCCCCCCTCGGGGCCTTTGTCACCGCCCCGCCCGAGCTTAGCGGGCCGGTTCCGGTGGTGATTCGCGACGGCAACCGCACCGTCGGTGCCCGCATCCTCTCCCCCACTGCACCCGCGCACATCGGCCGCCGCAACCGCGGACCGGTCACCCTCTCCTGGCGTCTGCCCGGCGAGGAGAACGACCGCGAACAGCGCCTGATCATTCTCCGGCAGGAGAGCCACGCCCTCAGCGCCGACTAATCGCGATCCCTTCGGAGACCCACCATGCTTGACGGACTTTTCTTTCATCCCACCGGGGTGATCCCCGTGCTCATCAACCCGATTGCCGTGCTGCTTGCAGTGCTGCCGGGGATGTTCATGGCGCTCATTTCCCTCTTCAAACCCAAATCCATCAAAACCGGCATCATCATGCTCTGGCGGATGAAAGTCCAGGTCGTCCTCATCGCCCTGGTGGGATACGGCCTGCATTTCGGTTTCCGCACGGTGTTTCCCAAAACCACCGCAACCGCCGCCGCCGCAGAAACGGCGGTCAGCGACTGGCCGCATTTCCGGGGCGACGCCCTGCGGCGCGGCTGGATTGAGGACGGCACCTCCGATCCGGTCACCGGCGGGGTGAACTGGTCCTTCCGTGAAGGCAATCAGGTCTTTGTGGCCTCCCCCACCCTCGTGGGCAACCGCATCTACATTCCCTCCGTCACCATCGGCGCATTTGGCGGGCTCAGCGGCTCCATTTACGCCCTGGATGCCGATACCGGAGCCCTGATCTGGCGGGTAACCCCGCCCAACTATGACGGGTCCTTCTCCTCCGCCACCGTCAAAGGGAACTATCTGCTGGTGGGCGAAGGCCTCCATATCACCAAAGACGCCCGCATGATCTGCATCGACATTTCCGACGAGTCCAATCCGGAAATTTTGTGGATGTTCGAAACCCAAGACCACATTGAAGGCACCCCCAGCATCGATGATGGCCGCGTGTTCTTCACCAACGGAAATTCAGGAATCTTTGGTCTCGATCTCTACACCGGCGAAAAACTCTGGCATCTCCCCGGCGAGGACTTCAATGACGCGGAAACCGCCATTCTCGCCCACGAAGGCAAGGTCTACATCGGACTCGGCTTCGGACGCAATGGCCAGGCCATCGTTCAGGTTGACGCCGCCACCGGCGAAGTGCTCCACCGCATCGAAACCCCCTATCCGGTCTTCGGCCCGCCCGCCATACACAACGGGGTCGTCTACTTCGGTATGGGCAACGGAGATTTTGTCTTCCCCGCCGAACAGCGCGTGGACTACGTGCTCGATATACTCCGAAGTCAGGGCCTCAGCGAAGAGGAACTCGCCGCCCGCCGCCCCGGCCTCGCCCCCGGCGGTGCCGTCTGGGCCCTGGACATCGAAACCATGGAGGTCCTCTGGGTCTACGACACCGACCGCACCATTCTCTCCGCCGTCTCCATCACCGAAAACGGTCTCTACTTCGCCTCCCGCACCGGCGGGGTCTATCACCTCGACTTCGACGGCAGCCTTATCGCCTACTGGAACTCCGGCGAGCCGGTCGTCTCCTCCATGAGTGTCACCAGCGACCACGTTTATCTCATGACCTCCAGCGGCATGTTTTTTGTGCTCGATGCCGACAGCCTGCAGCCCGTCTGGGACTTGCGCGTCAGCTCCGGTACCATGAACTTCAGCTCCCCGGCCGTCGGCCGCGGAAAAATTTTCGTCGGCACCGAAGCCGCCGGGCTGCTGTCGATCGGCGAACCGGACGATGCCTCCCGGCTGGCCCTTTGGAACCGTGACGGCGGTCCGCGCCGTGCCGGACGCGCCGATGATTCACCGCTGCCCGCTTTTGGCGCCTTCGAATCCAATTTTCCCGAAGACGCCATGGGCGATGCCGGTGAAACGCTGGTCCGCCATGCGCCCATCGCCATCGAGGGCACGGTCGTCCGTATTCTCAACCTTCCTGAACCGGCCATCGATGTCATCGAACCCGACCACACCTGGCGGCGGGTCCTTCCCGCGCCCGTCGAGGCGGTCGCCGTGCGGGGCAATGTGCTCGCCGTTCATCTCCGGGGCGAATCCGACACCCTGGAGCTGATGACCCTCAGCGACGGTGCCGTCATTGGCGCCCTGCCCCTGCCCGAAGATACGGAATCCTTTCTCACCGCCACCGAAGACGGCTTTCTGGTGCGTCTTGATCCCGAAAGTCTTTCCTTGATCAATGCGGAAGGCGAGATCATCGAAAACCTCTCCGTGCCCGGCATCAGTCACGCCCCGGTCCTCAACGTCAACTCTCTCATTGTTCTGCGCAACGAAGGACGGCAAATCAGCGTGATCGACCGGCCCACCGGCAAGGCCCTCTGGACCCGAACCCTCCCGGACACCGCCACCGCCCCGCCGGTTCAGGAAGGACAGCGGATTCTCATCCCCACCCGGGCCGGCCTGCATATGCTGCACCTCGCCACCGGCGAAACGCCGGAAGCCTGGCAGGGCCCGGAAGATCCCCTCAGCGATTCCCTTGTCCTCGACCGCACGCTGCTCTCCGTAGTCACGGAAGCGGGCGAAATCCTTCTGCTCGACCGCAGCTCCGGCCGCGAACTCGCCCGACACCCCGGAGCCCTTCCCGGATTCCGCCCCATCTTCCAGCGTGACCGCCTGCTTTGGACGGGTCCGGAGGCCATCCGCACCCTGTCCCTGGCCACCCCCGCCGCTGATCCAATGGATTGGGTGGATTATTCCTGGATCGGCACCCCCACCACCGCCCCGCTGGCCCACCGGTCCCAGCTCACCCTCGGCCTCACCGACTGGGGCCTGGTCACGTTTGGAGAGGAACGCTAACATGAGTAAACCCTGGATTTTCCCGTTTCACCGTCCGCCCGCCGGCGACACCGCCTCCCGGAAAAAACTCCTCGGCGGCAAAGGCGCCGGCCTCAGCAACATGCTTTCCGCCGGTTTTACCGTCCCCCCCGGCTTCACCCTCTCCACCGAATGCTGCCGGCACTGGTACGAAAATGACCAAAAATGGCCCGAAGGTCTCGAAGAGGAACTCCAAAGAGCCCTCAAAGAACTCGAGCAAACCACCGGACGCACCTTCGGGCGCGGCCGGCAGCCCCTGCTCGTCTCCGTGCGCAGCGGTGCCGCGGTCTCCATGCCCGGCATGATGGACACCCTCCTGAATTGCGGCCTCCATCCCGGCCTCGCCGAGGAACTGGCCGACCCCGGAGATTTTTGGAAACGCTACGCCGAATTCATCCTCGCCTTCGCCGACACCGTTCACGGCATTCCCGAACATAAATGGCCCGAAGCTGACGGTGATCCCGAAGCTGTGGGTCGCGCACGCCTCGAACACTTCGAAACCCTCACCGGCACCGCCTTCCCCACCGACCCCATGGACGCGCTGCGTGCCTGCATCAACGCCGTCTTCGCAAGTTGGAACAGTGAGCGCGCCCGGGCCTATCGTACCCATCACGGTCTCACCACCCTCGTCGGCACCGCCGTCAACGTCCAAGTCATGTGGCCCTCGCAGGTCTCCGGCATTGCCTTCACCCAGGATCCCAACGACGTGCACGCCGAACGCCTGGTCATCGAGGCCGCCTTCGGCCTCGGCGAAGCCGTGGTCTCCGGCGAAGTTACTCCTGACCTCTTTCATCTTGACCGCGGGACCCGGGACATCACCCGCAGCGACATCGGCCACAAACGCGATGTCTGCCCCGCCCTCGGCAATCCGCCCGTGACCGATCCCACCGCCCCCAGCCTCAGTCCCGAACAGCTCGCCGAACTGGCCGACATCTGTCTGCGCCTGGAAAAATGGACCGGCTATCCCCTCGACATCGAATGGGGACTGGTCAACGGCGAATTCGCCCTGCTGCAGTCCCGCCCCATTCAGGGCCTGGAGGCCGCCAAACAGGTGGAGCCTCTCCGCCAGGCGGAAATCAAACGCCTGCGCGAACTCGCGGGCAAAACCCGCCGCATCTGGGTCACCCACAATCTCGACGAAACCCTGCGCTTCCCCACCCCGCTCACCTGGGATGTGGTCTCGCACTTTATGTCCGGAGCCGGTGGCTTCGGACTCCTCTACCAGAAACTCGGCTACCGCCCCTCCGCCGAAGTCTGTACCCGCGGCTTTCTCGAACGCGTCGGCGGGCGCATCTACGCCGATCCCGAACGCCTCTCGGGGCTGTTTTTCGACGGACTCCCCATGCGCTACGATCTCGACGCCGTCCTTCAAGACCGCACGGTCATGGATTCCGCACCCGGCGTCTTTGATCCCGCCAATTCCGACGAACGCTTCCTCACCACCCTGCCCCGCAACCTCGCGGCCCTGCGGCGCACCGCGAAATCCATGAAGCACGGCCGGCAAACCGCCCACGCCTGGTATCATCAGAACGTGCTGCCCGACTTCGTCCGCTGGGTGGAAACCAGCCGGGCCAAAGATCTTCATGCCCTCAGCGACGGCGAACTGCTCGAAGAACTCGAGACCCGCCGCATCCGCGTCCTCAACCAGTTCGCGCCCGAATCCCTCATGCCCGGCTTTTTCGGCGGGGCCGCATATGGGGCCGTCCTCCAGCGCCTCACCAGCCTCATGGGCCCCGAAGAAGGCGGTAACCTCACCCGGATTCTCACCAGCGGACTCGACAACGACACCACCATCGAACAGGATCAGCTCCTCCATGATGTCGCCGAAGGCCATGCAGCCAAAGAGGATTTCATCCGCAAATATGGCCACCGCTGTGTCGGCGAAATGGAACTCGCCAAACCGCGCTGGCGGGAGGATTCCACCTACATCGACCAAAGCATCGCCCGCATCCGCGGCGCTAAAGGCGACACCCCCGAGGTCATTCACAACCGCCAGCGCGAACGCCGGGTGGAAGCCCAGCTCGCCCTTCCGGAAACCCTCAAACACTGGGGAGGGCTTAGTTTTCTCGACTCCATCCAGGCCGATCTGCACGATGCCCAGACCCTGCTCCCCTGCCGCGAAAGCGGGAAACACGCCCTCATGATGGGCTACGCACTCCTCCGCGACGTGCTCGAAATCTTTGCCCGCCGCTGGGAACTCGGCGGCGACATCTACTACCTCACCCTCTGCGAACTCCCCCGCTTTCAGGCCGATCAAAACGACATGCTCAAACGCATTCACGACCGCAAGGTCGAACGCCAGGCCTGCCAGCGGCTGGACATGCCGGAAATCATCGACTCCGCCGATCTGGACAGCCTCGGTCTGGAACCCGACTACGGCGACGACGAAGCGGTCCTCCCCGCCACCG
>PXDP01000339.1 GCA_003565035.1 PVC group bacterium
AAGCAGGATTTCGTAGGATTTGCGAAGCATAGCACCGCTATTTGACAAAAATCCGACGGAATCCGGGCCAAATCGGGCGGATTTGCAGCCGAAATTCCCAAAGTCCGACAGGCTGCCAGCCCGTGAGATGGTGCGGATTCACGACAATTAACCAGCGGATTCAGGAAAATACGATTGACCTACATCCGGGGGCTTGTAGACATGATGACCATCGGCACTATTGAAGGTGAAGGAACGCCCCTATGTCCAAGCAATTTTTCGAAAATCCAATTCTGAACTCCCCGTATGAATACCCAGGGCGGCATTGGGAGTTGGATGAAAAGGGTCAACCCACGCAAAAAGTGGACGAAAAACGGCGCAAGGTCGACTTCATCACGCCCATCCCCAAAGCCAGACATCGGAAGGGGGAAGCCGAGCAGGTCGAACTGGTGTTCGTAGACAAGGAAGGGCTTTCCAGTAAAGAACAGCAGTATCAGGTGGCGGACACCATCAATCGCTTGAGGCACCATGTGGATCAATGGCGGCGGATTCCCAATCCGAACGACTGGCGGGTTACCCCGGAGACCGCTCGATTGCTACAACATTGGCGAAGATACCGCTTTTCGAGCATCCGCCCGTTCTTCTGTCAAATCGAGGCCGTGGAAACTCTGATCTGGCTCACCGAGGTGGCCCCCCAAATGGGCAACACCGGCAAACCGTTTTTGGAACACCTGGAAAAATCCAATCTGGAGGCGAACCCCGAACTCAATCGCCTCGCGCTGAAACTGGCCACCGGAGCCGGGAAAACCACGGTGATGGCGATGGTCATCGCCTGGCAAACCCTCAACGCGGTCCACCGTCCCAACAGCCGACGCTTTACGCGGGGGTTCCTGCTGGTGACACCCGGGATCACCATTAAAGACCGCCTCCGGGTTCTCTTACCCCACGACCCCGACAGCTACTACAAGACCCGGGAATTGGTCCCGCAGGACATGCTGCCGGATCTAGAGCGGGCCAAGATCGTCATCACCAACTATCATTCCTTCAAACTCAAAGAGCGGATGGATCTGTCAAAAGGCGGACGCGCCCTGCTGCAGGGACGCGGACCCGATCTGAACACCCTGGAAACCGAGGGGCAGATGCTCCAGCGGGTGATGCCGGAATTGATGGGCCTCAAACAGGTGATGGTGCTCAACGACGAGGCGCACCACTGCTACCGGGAAAAACCCGCCTTGGAAAAAGAGGAAGACGACGACCTAACCGGGGACGACAAAAAGGAGGCGGAATCCAACACCGAAGCCGCCCGCTTGTGGATCTCCGGCCTGGAGGCCGTGAATCGCCAGTTGGGTGTCGGCCGGGTAGTGGATCTCTCCGCCACCCCGTTTTTCCTGCGAGGCTCCGGATACGCCGAGGGAACCCTGTTCCCCTGGACCATGAGCGATTTCTCCCTGATGGACGCCATCGAGTGCGGCATCGTCAAACTCCCCCGGGTGCCGGTATCCGACAACCTGCCGAGTGAAGACGGCATGCCGGTGTTCCGCAACCTGTGGGAACATGTGGGAAAAGATCTTCCCAAAAGCGCCAGGGGAGGAAAAAAATACGACCCGCTCTCCATGCCCACCAAACTTTACAATGCGATCGACGCGCTCTACGGGCATTACGAGAAAACCTACACGTTATGGAAAAAAGCCGGCATTCCCGTCTCCCCCTGCTTTATCATCGTCTGCCAGAACACCTCCATCTCCAAACTGGTGTACGACTATGTGTCCGGATAC
Source organism: PVC group bacterium (assembly GCA_003565035.1). GTDB lineage: Bacteria > Verrucomicrobiota > Kiritimatiellia > SS1-B-03-39 > UBA6053 > PXAS01. Next base: position 1,755 of record PXDP01000339.1, read on the forward strand.
CGGCGGGACAACGAGGATGGGTCCTCCGAACCGGTTGAGGGTCGCCTCAAGCTTTTCCAGAACCACGACGAACACTGCAATCCCCTGGCCCGCCCCCGCACCTTGCTGATCGACAGTGTGCAACTGGAGTCCGGGGATGCGCTGGACAAGAATTTCCGGGACATTGCCTCCGATGAGATCGACCGCTTCCGCCGCGAGATTGTGGAGCGGGGCGGGAGTCCGCAGGACGCCGAGAACATCAACGATTCCGACCTGCTGCGCGAAGTCATGAACACCGTGGGCAAACAGGACCGGCTGGGTGAAACGATTCGCTGTGTGGTATCCGTCTCTATGCTCACCGAAGGCTGGGACTGCAACACCGTCACCCACGTCCTCGGCATCCGCGCCTTCGGCACCCAGTTGTTGTGCGAGCAGGTGATCGGACGGGCGTTGCGCCGTCAAAGCTACGAACTCGACGACACCAGCGGCCTGTTTCCGGTCGAATACGCCGACGTGTTGGGCATTCCCTTCGATTTTACCGCCAAACCGGTGGTGGCTCCGCCGCAACCCCCGGTAAATGCGGTACAGGTTAAAGCCGTCCGACCCGACAGGGACGCGCTGGAAATCAAATTCCCCCGGGTGAACGGGTATCGGATTGAATTACCCGACGAACGGCTGGAGGCTGAATTCGGATCGGATTCCGTTCTCGAACTCACCCCCGACTGGGTCGGCCCCACCCACAACCGCAACGAGGGCATCATCGGCGAGGGGGTGGATCTCAATCTCGAGCATGTCAAAGACATGCGGAAATCCTC
>PXDP01000494.1 GCA_003565035.1 PVC group bacterium
GCCCTGCTCCAGAAATGCCAGAGCGCTGGGATGGTGTTTCCTGCTGCGGTCTGTGGCTGCAAGCAGGACATTGGTGTCCACGAAGACGCGGTTATCGGCCGTCCGGGCCATACAGCTCCTCCCGCGACCAGTCGGTTTGGCTCTTTCCAGTCGTGACGGTATGAAGTTGCTCAAGGAGAGGTGATTCAGCGGATACGGACGGGATCATGCGCGCGGCATCTTCAAGAAGCGTTTCAATTTCCTTTTGCAGTGAGCGACGGTGCAGACGGGCACGGTACTTTAATTTTTCCAGGGTATCCTCATCAATTTGACGGATATGTATTGATTTCATACCGGTAGTATTATGCTACCGATTCGGGTTGTCAAGTGTTGCGGGAGGAAGGCCGGATCCGTCGGGTTGATCAACAACAAGGTAGATCGGTTTCATTCGGGGGCGGGGGTTAGGCTTCGGTTGATTTGGGATGGAGAATGACGAGGTTGGCGTCGTAGGTGACGATGCCGAGGAGGATGGCGTTGAGGACGCGGTCCATGGGGACTTCGTAGACGGGGTTAATGCCGATGGCGTTTGGATGGTAAGGGTCGGCGACGCGGAGAGTTTTTTTGTCGGGATTGGAGCCACAGATGACGACGAAATGACCTTCGGGGGTGCCGGCGAATTCGTCGGGGGTGTCGGTTTCGGCGATGACGCGTTTTTCCTGATAGAGGTAAGTGGAGTTGAGCCCGGTGAGGATAGGGAGGCCTTTTTTAAGGTAGCTGCGAATAAGGCCCGCATTGAGTTCGCGCTGGGTGATGCGGCCGCCGAGTTTGAGAAAGTCGAGGTAATGGCGGCTGGCGCGCTGAAAGCCGGGGCGGGGTTTGACCTGCATTTGGCACTGGAGTTTGTCGATCAGGTTGGTGCGCGGATCCTGGAACCAGGTGGGGTCGAACATATGGAGATTGTAGGTGATCAGTTCGACATCGAAGCCGTGTTTCAGGGCGTGTTGTCCGAGCAGCACGCCGTGGGTGCCGCCGGTTTTGAGCTGGGGAATAACGCGGACGAGGTGAAGCAGGTCGGTTTCGAGGCCGAAATAGCGGTACAGGGCATGCAGGCAGGTGGCGCCGCAGGTGACCTGGTCGGGCTGGCGTTCGATTCGGAAAGGGAGATGGCTTACGTCCACATTAAACCGCCGGTGCGGCGACGCGGGCTTCGGCGGCGTCGGCGGCCATGATGCGCATGGAGGGAACGGGTTCGTAGAGGCGCTGGTGGTTTTCGATGCCGGCGAGTCGGAAGGAGCCGGTGCGGTGGCGGTCGGTCCGGTAGGTTTCGCCGGTGGCGGGGAGGACGTGGTTGTAGAAGTCTTCGTATTCGGCAAGGGTGAGGTTCTGCCGGTTGTCCAGGAGGTCCTGATGCAGGCGGGTGTGGAGGTGCTGTCGGTAGCCTTCGATGACTTTGCCGCCGAAAAAAGCGCCCATGCAGCCGCTGCCGTAAGAGAAAAGGCCAACGCGTTTGCCGGTGAGGTTTTTGGGGCCGGTTTCGAGGAGGGAGAGCAGACCCATGTAGAGGGAGGCGGTGTAGGCGTTGCCGATGCGACGGTTGTAGGCGAGGGAGGGTTCGACCTGAGCCTGCAGCTCTTTGGCGCCGAGTCCGGCGTTTTCGTGGCGGGCGAGGTGGAGATGGGCTTTGAGGCCCATGCGGGAGAAGGGGAGGTGATAGCAGAAGTGCGCGAAGTCGGCGAACCCGGCGCCGCTGTCGTCTTTGTAGTGTTTCCAGGCGTTTTCAAGGGCGTTGAGGTACACTTTGATGGAATATTTTCCGTCCACGAGGGCCTCGTCGCGGTAGTTGGGGCGCCAGAAGTCCATAACATCTTCGGTGTAGTAGCCGACGTGGGGATCGATACGGAGGATTTTGGCATCGGCGGAGAGGACCATAGCGACGGCCCCGCCGCCCTGGGTGGGTTCGCCGGCGGACCCGAGGCCGTAGCGGGCGATGTCGGCGGCGATGATGAGAACTTTCTGCTCGGGGTGCATGGCGACGGTGGAGAGGCCGAAGTGCAGGGCGGAGGTGCTGCTGCAGCAGGCCTGTTTCATTTCCACAGTGCGGCAGTTGGCGGGGAGGCCGAGGAGCTTGTGGGCATAAATCGCGGCGGCTTTGGATTGGTCAACGCCGGATTCGGTGGCGAAAATGACGGTGCGGATTTCGGAGCGGTCCACGTTCTGGAGGGCCTGGCGTGCGGCGTTGGTGCCGAGGGTGACGACATCCTCGTCGGGCGCGGGCACGGCCATGTACTCCTGGCCAATGCCTTGATGATACTTGGCGTAGTCCACATTGCGGGCGCGGGCCAGATCGTGAAGATCCAGTCCGTATCGTGGAATGTACATGCTGATGGATTCGATGCCTGGGTTCATAGGGCTTCTCCGGGTTTATTCGTTAAAAATATAACAGATTCTTGATTTGTCCATTAAGAGGCGGTGGCAAATGAGCCGAGGGCGTTTTTTTCGACCGTCCGGCTTTGCAGCGCTCCGTGCAGAACCCGTTCCAGGGCCTGAAGGTATAGATGAAATTCTTCGCGTCCTTCGGGGGTCAGCGTGACTTGGGTGTGCGCTTTACGACCGCGGCCGGCACGGTGCATTCGGACAATATGTCCGTCTTCAAGGACCTTGAGGTGGCGGCTGAGATTGCCGTCGGTCATGCCGCAGCGCTGTTTGAGTTCCTGAAACCCGAGTCCGCCGGGGCGCTCGCAGAGGGCGGTGACCAGCGCGAGGCGGGCGGGTTCATGGAATTTTTTTTCGAGGTCGTTCCAGTGGGGTTTGTCGAGGGCGATCATGAGAGGGTCTCCGGGGGTGGGTCTTGCCAGAGGCGTTCAAAGGCAGCGTAGCGACGCTGATCCATGTACAGAATGAGGCCGCCGGCCCATTCGCCGGCGAGGAACACGAGGCCCATGGGCCAGGGATTGAGAAAGCTGAGGTTCGGGTTGAGGAGGCAGAGGACGCCGGCGAGGATATAAAAGACACCGACAATGCTGATGGCGGGGGGCAGAACGTAACGGGAGGCGAGGTTGGTGAGACCGAACATGCACATCCAGACGCCGAAAAGCGGATCGAAATTGCGGCCGAGCATCAGCACCAGCGTAAACACCGCACCGACAAAGAGGGGGGGCATGACATCCAGCAGGGGGCCGAGACGGCGGACATTTCGCTTGATGAGCGGGTCGCGCCAGAACCAGTAGATCAGCGAGCCGAGGTTGAGGAACATGGCGGTGCCGAAGACTGCGCCCCAGGCGAGGGTATGGGCATAATCGCTGGGTTCAATCCACTGCCGGTCGAGCAGAAGGGCCATGGCGATGGCCACGGTGCCGGAGAGGATCCTGGCGGGACCGGACCAGCCTTTAAAGCGCTGCTGTCCAAGCAGCGCGCGTTTCAAATGCCGGACGGTGTCCAGGGCGTCATGGAGGGGAAGTATGTTCACAGGGGTTGTGTATAGAGAAAGGTGATATCTTTCTCTTTACTTTACACTGCAAAGTAATCAATCCAGAAAGTGAAAAAACTATTCGTCAGGGGATTCGGGCGCGGAAAGGTTTAGGGTGCCCTCAATAATCAGAGTCCAGCCTTGGGGGGGGAGTTCGAATAGTTCGGGCTGGGAGGCCAGTGTCTGCCGGAAGAGATTTGGCTGTAGTTTGTCCCGGGGCTGATCAACGGTGTTGAGTTCGGGGCCACTTTCGATTTTCCAGAGACTTTGCCACTGCAGGGAGGCGGAGGGGAGGAGAAAAGTGACGGGAAGCTCGGGTCCGATGGGGGCAATGGCGGTGATGCGGGTTGTCCACTGGAACGTGGGCAGATCTTCCGGGAGGGAGAGGAGGTGGGTCACTCGCAGGTGAACAGGCGGGCCAAACGTCTGGGTGAGAAGCACGGTTTGGCCGCCTTCGCTGGTAACCCAGCCGCGGGCCTGCCAGCGTGGCTGGGGAACGCCTTCGAGCCGGGGCAGGGCTTCGGTGAGGGTTTCGCGGTCGGCCGGGAGCAGGGTGGCGGGGGCATCCAGAAGATTGTTGCCGTGAATCTCGCGGAAGGAGACGATGCCGTCCTTTTCGGGGGAGATGATAATGTCAAAGAAACGGTTGGAAAGACGGAAGACTTCGCCCCAGAGGTCAGTTTGTGTTCTGGAAAGCGGGGCAACGGGAAATTCATCCGCAAAGGTTAAAAGTGGGGTCAAAAAAAACAGAACCCAGGTAAAGTGTTTGAGGATGAAGGGAGGGGGCCGCATGAGGGAACCCTATAGGATCCTGAGAAAAAATACCAGCTGAAAGCGAAACAGGGAGATCGGTATGTCTGTTTTGTGCGCTTGCGTCTGGAACAGATTTGCAGTAGGAATTGTGATATGAACGAAATCAAGATCATTGTGACCGGCGCAGCCGGGTTTATTGGCCGGAATCTGGTCGCGGAGCTGAATGCCCGGGGCGAGGACAGGATTTTGCTGGTGGATGAGTTAGGGACTTCGGAAAAATGGCGTAATCTGGTGGGGCTGCGGTATGAGGATATTTGGGATCCGGACATGTTGCGTCAGACCGTGCTGAACGACACCGATCCGGGCGGAATTGAGGCGGTGATTCATTTGGGGGCGTGCAGCGCCACCACGGAAACGGATGCGGATTTTCTGCTGGACAACAATTACCGCACCACCCGTGATCTGTGTGAGTGGTGTCTGCGCCATGAGATCCGCTTTGTATATGCTTCCAGTGCGGCAACCTACGGGAACGGTGATTTGGGGTATTCGGATGCGGATGAGAAAACCCCGCACTACGCCCCGCTGAATATGTATGGCTATTCCAAGCATATGTTCGATTTGTGGGCACTGAAGCAGGGTCTTTTTGACCGGATCGCGGGATTGAAATATTTCAATGTGTACGGTCCCTACGAGCAGCATAAAGGGGATATGCGCTCGGTGGTGCACAAGGCGACCGAACAAATTCTTGCGGAGGGAACCGTGAAACTGTTTCGGAGTCACCGGCCGGACTATGAGGACGGTCAGCAGCTCCGGGATTTTGTGTTTGTAAAAGATGCGGTGGATGTGACGCTTTGGCTGGCGCGGGGCGGAGCGCCCTCGGGCCTGTTTAACTGCGGCACGGGCACGGCCCGGAGCTGGCTCGATTTGACCCGGGCGGTTTTCTCGGCTTTGGAGCGGGAGCCGGTGATTGAATTCATCGATATGCCGCCGCATTTACAGCCGAAGTATCAGTATTACACCTGCGCGGAGATGGAGAAGCTGCGCGCGGCGGGCTATGCGGCTCCGTTTACTTCGCTGGAGCAGGGCGTGCTTTCCACCATTCGGACGCTGGTGTCATGACGATTGTGTTTCTGAAGAAATGGCTGTTGTCGGCGGGGGCTTTGGTTGCTGCAGGGCTTTTGTGGATGGGGGTTCAGGTTTTCCGGGTGTTTTATGTTCCGGCGATGCCGGATACCGGGGGGAGCGGGGGCGGCTTTCGTCCGGCGGATGTGGCAACCCTGCCCGCAGTGGATATTTTCTCGCGGCCGGGGGAGGAGGATCTGGACCGCCGCGCGGCATCGCTGATGCTGTCAGGAACGATTCAACTGGAGGGCGGAGGCCGCGAGGATGGCGGTGTGGATTTTGTGGCGCTGGTGGACGACGCGGAAAGCGGTCGGCAGCATTTGGTGGGGGTTGGTGAGGCGCTGGGGCCGTTTCGGGTGACGGAGATTGGGCGGGAATATTTGATGCTTTCCCATGAAGACCGTTATTGGCAGCTGGAAATGACGGGTACGGTCAGGGCCTGGGCCGGGCGCGGCAGCCGTTCGCGGGAGGACGGAACAGAGGGGGCCATGACATGGGACGACATGCCTGCGCTTGAAACCACGCCGTTTGGTAAACGGGTGGCGGAAAATCAATGGGTGATTCAGCGGGAAGCGGTTTATGCGTATGTCCGGGAATTGATTGAGGATCCGGCCCGGGCGGTCAAATTGTACGATTCCTTCCGCGCCGCGCCTCCCGAAGGGGATGACGGTCTGGCGGGATTCCGGATCCAGCAGCGGGGAGAGCAGGATTTCTTCCGGGCGATGGGGCTTGAGGACGGCATGGTGATTCGCACGGTGAATTCTATGGAGATGAGCAGTCAGGCCCGGGCTGAGTATATGGTGCGGGTGTTTATGCGCGGAGAGCTTGGCGCCGTGGTCCTGGATGTTGACCGGGAAGGGCAGGACATGGAAAAGATGATCTATGTGATCCGCTAACCGGCAGCATCGTCTCGCTTCTCGATTTCCACACTTGCGGACCGGGAAGATTGGGGGTATTGGACGGGCATGAATTTACGCATACATGACACGCTGACGGACTCGCTGCAGGATGTGCTCCCCGCCGATGGAAAACGGGTGGGATTTTATTGCTGCGGTCCCACGGTGTATGCGGCGGCGCATATCGGCAACTTCCGCACCTTTGTGGTTCAGGATATTTTCCGGCGTGCGCTGGAGCTGTCGGGAACCCCGGTCAAACATGTGCGGAATCTGACCAATGTGGATGATAAAACCATTCGCGTGTCGCAGGAGCAGGGGCAGAGTCTGGGCGAATTCACCGCGTTTTGGACGGAGAAATTTCATGCGGACTGTGAGGCGCTGAACCTGCTGCGGCCGCAGATCGAGCCGGGTGCGGTGGAGCATATCGCAGAGCAGATTGATCTGATTCAGAGGCTGATGGACAAGGGGCACGCGTATCAGGCCGGAGATGGATCGGTGTATTTCCGGGTGGAAAGCTTCCCCGCATACGGCCGTCTCTCGCGGGTTCAGGATCGCGAACTGACCACCGGAACCGCCGCGCAGAGCGATGACGAGTACGACCGGGATTCGCTTTCGGATTTTGCCCTGTGGAAAGCCGCCAAACCCGAAGACGGGCCGAATGTGTGGGAGAGTCCCTGGGGCCGGGGGCGTCCGGGCTGGCATCTGGAGTGTTCGGCGATGAGTATGAAGTATCTCGGGCCGAGCTTTGATGTGCATTCCGGCGGAATAGATCTGACCTTTCCCCATCATGAGAACGAGATCGCGCAGAGCGAGGCCTGCACCGGCGTAACCTTCTCGCGGCTGTGGTTTCACGTGGTGCATTTGATGGTCGACGGACATAAAATGAGCAAGAGCCTGGGCAACATGTACACGCTGGAGGAGTTGCAGGCCAAAGGCTTCCGGCCGGAGGAGGTGCGGTACGCGCTGATTGCGGGGCATTACCGCAAGCATCTGAATTTCACCCTGGCCTCGCTTGAGGCGGCGCGGCCGAATCTGCAGCGGCTGGCGAAACTGGAAAAGCACCTGCATCACGTGGCGGGTTCTCCGAAACGGCCGTCCTACGGCGCCCTGTGTACATCCCGTCCGGCTCTGGGCCGGTTTGCGCCGGCGTTTGAGGCCCTGCTGGAAAACCTGAATGTCCCCCGCGCGCTGGGAGAGGTCTTTAAAGCCGCCGGCGAAATCGAGAAGGCACCCCAGTCGGCAAAACCGGAGGAGTATAGCGGCCTGATTGTGATCCTGGAGGCGCTGGGATTGCGTTTGCCTGAACTCGGGGCGGTTGAGGCACCCGGGGAGATCCGTGCGCTGGCCGAACAGCGGCTGGAGGCCCGGGCCAATAAAGACTGGGGAAAATCGGATGAACTCCGGGATCAGCTCGCGGCTTTGGGGTGGAGCATCAAAGACGTTAAAGGCGGTTACGAGCTGGAGCCCAACGCCTAAACCGGCGGGTGAAGCCTCGTCATCGCCGGAAAGGGTTTCCAAGCCATTTACGGAGAAAATCCGAACGGCAGGTTAAGGTGCAGGGGCGGGATCTTCCGGTCCCAGCAGGAGGTCCAGGCCGCGGAGAATACGGTCGGTGCGTCCGGAGGGTCGCGGTGTGGGCGTTGGTGCCGGGGGTGCGGGAGTTGGAGCCGGAGCGGCGCTGGGGGCCGGTGCGGGCGGCGTGGTCTCCGGCGGGGGGGCGGGTCTGGGCGTCGGAGTGGGGCGGGGGCCTTCCCCGGTGAGAAGACCGCCGATGCCGCCGAGAATTTCCCGGGCGCGTTCGTCGCGCAGGAGACCGCTTTCAGTGACACCTCCCACGATCAGGCCGGTGAGCACGGTGCGGCGGATGTCCACATCGGGATCGCCGAGGGTGCCGCGGATTTGCACAAAGGGCGGCAGGGCAATGCGTTCATCCCGCAGGCGGTCTTCGCGGAAGAGTCGGACGCGCCGGGCAAGATTAGTTTCAAGGGCAATCTGAACCGGAATGTTCCGGATGAGCGAGGCTTCGAGATCGTCGGCGAGATCGATGAGGCCCGAGGACTGGATGCGGAGGACTTCGGTCTCAGCTTTGAAGGTGTCGAGGTGCAGTTGTCCGTTCCGGAGCCGGCTCTTGAATCGGACTTCGTCCAGATGCGGCTCCAGCAGATCGGCGGGCTGAACCCCCAGCGCCGGGGCGAGGCCGCGCAGGAGGGCGGCGAGTATGTTGCCGAAGGATTTGATGCCGGGGTTTTCGAGGTTGGCCAGATCCTGTATGTTGATTTCACTGTCGAGGAGGCTGGCGTTCATGTGGCCTTCAAGATTTGACCGCAGGGAGGGTCCGGTAATTCCGGTGCCCGCCAGGGCGAAGTCGGCTTCAAGCACACCGGAAAAGATTTCGGCATGGGCGGGGGACAGGGTTTGAATGAGGGGCGCAAGGGCCAGGGGGGCGAGGCGGGCCTGGAGTTGGTATTTGTATCCGGGAACCCCCAGGTCGACATGGCCGCTTGCGGTGACGGGGGCGTCGTTGATCCGGAGACTGAAGGTGTTCAGTTCGATGCCGGTCGGGGCGAGACGCGTGAGAATTTCCAGGGCGTCCACCTGCTGACCGTGCAGAAGCAGGGTGGCAATGTTGATGTGCAGGGTTCCGTCCCGCACGGGCAGGGTCACAGGATCGGGTTCGCTTTGCGCGGCGGGGGCCGCAGCGGCGGGCGGGGGCTGCTGCACGGTTTCCGGCGCGGCGGCTTCGGGCAGCCAGGGGCTGAGATCGATGCGGTCGCCGTTGAGGGCCAGATCAAATACGAGGGCTTCGGGATTGGCGAAGTCAAGTTGCCCCCGGAGGGTGAGGCGGTTGTCGGCTTCGGGGGTTTCGGCCCAGAAGAGAACGAGTTCGTTCAGATCCAATTGGCCGGGCGCGGTCCGGAGGGATGCGGTCAGATGAAAGGGCGGGGCGGGAAAGTCGGGTGCACGGTCCTGACCGGGGCGCAGGACATGGTCCAGGGCGAGGTCGAGGGTTAGCTCTCCGGTGCCGGGTTCGATCGTTCCCCGACTCTGGAGTTGCGCCAGCGGGCGGCCCTGGTGAGTGCTGAGCAGGTTGAAGTTTTCAATCTCAAGGGTTTTCAGGCCGACGAAATTTGCCCGGGTTTCGAGGGAGAGGTTCAGGGCGTCCCAGGTCTGCTCTTCGAGGGCAATGCCGAGATCGTCCAACCGGGCACTGGCGGTAAGTTGCAGGTCCTGCCCCTGGTGAATGACGCTCAGTCCGACTTGACCGGAAAGCGTGCCGGCGGTGAGTTCGGGCGGGAGAAAGGCTCTCCAGTCCGCCACGCGGAGGTTCTCGGCGGTCAGGCTGAGTGCGACATCACCGAAGCGGACCGGATCTTCATCCCATTGCACGCGGGTGGGGGCCTTGAGGCGGAGGGTGATCAGTTCCTCCTGTTGGCCGTTCCGCACACTTCCCTGCAGGGCGCGTACATCGGCGGTCCGCGCGGCGAGGTCGATGCGGAGATCCTGCTGAAAATCGATCTCCACGGCGGGGGACTGAAAATCAGGCGTGTTGACTTGCAGATTCTGTCCCTGAAGGGTGAGGTCGGTTTCCAGGAGGTTGCCGCCGTTGGCGAGGAGGAGACGGGCATCGGCGGTGAGCTGCGTGTCGCCGAAAGTGAGGCCGGCGGAAGCGCCGACGAGGTTGAGCAGCGCGGGGCCGATATCCCGGATGCGCAGGGTGAGATCGGCGCTTCGGGCGGCGGGGTTGAAGGGCCCGGACATGTCAATGAGCCCGAGAGATTCTCCGGCGGGGTTTTGCGCGGTGAATTGGGCCCGGCGGAGGGTGTCGGGGGTGGCGTCCACGTGAAGGCGCAGCGAGGTGAGGTCCGAAATGTCCGCAAACACGCCGTCGGCACGGGTGATGTCGGTTTCCAGTTCGATCAGCGCGGTTTTGGGAAGCAGATCGGCACCGAGGGTGAATTCCGCGTTGAGGCGGCTTTGCGCATGCAGCGTCCCGGCTTCGTGCAGATCGATAACGGAATTCGCTTTCAGGGTGAGGGCGGCGGGCAGATCGGTGATGAGGTTGCGGAGGGTGAGGTCGAGGCCGCTGGCGGTCAGGGTTTGCGTGGCATCGGTATGCTCGAAGGTCCCGTTTTGGATTCGGATTTCTCCGATGTGGATGTGAAACTCCGCTGCGGTTTCCGGGGACGGGGTGTCGGGTTTCGGCGTATCTGCGGGCTGGCCTTCAGCAGGCAGGGCCCGGGAATGAACGACCGGATCCAGCAGCTCAAGGCGGTCAAAACCGGTTTGGCCTCCAAGGATGCGGCGGAGGGAAAATTCGAGGGTCAGGCGGGGAAGAGAAACGCTGAGGGACTCATCGTGCTTGCGAAGTGTGAATTCGCGGACCTCAAGGCGGGAAAAGGAGGCGAGACGGATGGAGTCGGCCGAGAGTTCCGCGTCCAGGGCTTTAGCGACCCGGGGGAGCACCACGTTTCGGAGGAAGGCATCCCGGGTGACCAGCACGCCAAGCAGGATCAGTATCAGAGGGATGGCGATGAGGGGGATGAGAATTTTTTTAGCGCGGGGCTTATTCGGGGGCATGGGGTGTTTTCAGGTGAAGTGTGAGAGGTTGCCGGGACCAGAGAAGGGAGACGAGGGCGAAATTGATGTGCATCAGCAATGCAAAATTCCATTCGATGATATTTTCGACGTTGAAGGCACGAAAAGCGTGGGCTGCGGGGATATAGACGAGGCCCATGATCAGCATGCTCACACAAATCCACAAAAAAAGCGTAATCAGGACTTTGGGGAAAGGGGGAGATTCGGTTCGCTGGTTGACTTCATGCAGGCGGACGGCGAGAAAGAGCTGTGCGAGCCCGGTGCCGCCGAAATAGATTGTGGTGCCGAAACGCCGCAGCCAACCGTACACCGCCCCCTGTGTTCCCAGAAACACCACATACAGCACCAGAAAGACCGCGCCGGTGACGCCAAGGACGGTGAGGGTGTTTGCGGATTTCATGTTCGGGTCCATGCGCAGCAGCCAGACGCGGGTGATGATCCAGAAGCCGGCCAGCACGGGGGTGAGCGGCAGCATGATCATGCGGAAGAGATGAATTGAGGGATCCTGCCGGGCCGCGGCACTGATGGAGGTGCAGCCGGTGAAAAAGGGAAAGCAGACCGGAATTTGCTCCAGATGGGTGGAAAGCAGAAAGCAGGTAGCAATGACGCTGCAGGGAAGGATAAAACAAAGAAACGCTATTCGGTCACATCGCATAGTGCTATTTCAACA
>PXDP01000035.1 GCA_003565035.1 PVC group bacterium
CGGCATGAGCCTGCCCGGCAGCTCCTCCCAGGCCGCCATTTCTCCCGAAAAAGCGGCCGACTGCAAGGCCGCCGGCGAAGCCGTGCTCAAGCTCATCCAGGCCGGCATCACCCCCAAACAGATCATGACCAAAAAGGCGTTTGAAAACGCCATCACCGTGGTTTGCGCGCTCGGCGGCTCGACCAACGCTGTGCTGCACCTTCTCGCCATGGCCTGGACCACCGGCGTGAAACTCACCCTCGACGACTTCACCCGCATCGGCAAAAAAGTCCCCGTGCTCGCCGACCTCAAGCCCAGCGGCAAATACGTGATGGCCGAACTGGTCAACATCGGCGGCGTGCAGCCCCTGATGAAAACCCTTCTCAAAGAAGGCCTTCTGCATGGCGACTGCCTCACCTGCACCGGCAAAACCCTGGCCGAAAATCTGAAATCGGTGAAACCCTATCCCAAAGGACAGGACATCATCCGCCCGCTCAGCAACCCCATCAAAGCCGAAAGCCATCTGGTCATCCTCCGCGGCAACCTCGCCCCCGAAGGGGCGGTCGCCAAAATCAGCGGCAAAGAAGGACTCTTCTTCGAAGGCAAAGCCAAAGTATTCAAGTCCGAGGAGACCGCACTCAAAGCCATTCTCGACGGCACCATCAAAAAAGGCCATGTCATCGTCATCCGCTACGAAGGCCCCAAAGGCGGACCCGGGATGCGGGAAATGCTCTCCCCGACCAGTGCCGTCATGGGCAAAGGCCTCGGCAAGGACGTGGCCCTCATCACCGATGGACGCTTCTCCGGCGGCAGCCACGGCTTTGTGGTGGGACACATCACCCCCGAAGCCTTTGTCGGCGGTCCTCTGGCCATTGTCAAAAACGGGGACACCATCAGCATCGACGCCGAAAAACAGGAACTGAACCTGCACATTTCCAAAAAGGAAATGAAAGAGCGGCTGGCCAAGGTGAAACTGCCCAAACCCAAAGTGAAACGCGGAGTGCTGGCCAAATTCGCGGCCACCGTCGCCTCCGCCAGCGAAGGGGCTTTGACCGATAAATATCTTCCCTGAGTCCGAGCCCGGATTTTCCGCTCTCCAGCGCACGGATGCCGACGGATCCGTTCGCTGGGTGCATTTCCGAAACCCGCTCCGGGTTCTGGAGGCCCGGACACTGGAAGAGGTTTCGGCGGTCATTGAAGCCGCCGAAGCCGCGCAAAACGAAGGCCTACACGCCATCGGCTGGATTGCCTACGAGGCCGCCCCGGCCTTCGACCCCGCCCTGCCCCGCCGCCCACCGCCCCCGGGCACCCCCTTTGCCCGCTTCTCGGTCTATGCCACTGAATACGCCGGCCTGCCGCAATCCTTCGGAGACAAAGCCTTTGCCTGCGAAGACTGGCGGGAAAGCCTCACCCCCGAAGCCTTTGCCGAACGCATCGACCGGATCCGATCCGCCATTGCCGCCGGGGAAACCTATCAGGTCAACTTCACCTATCCCGCATACGCCCGCTTCACCGGCGATCCCTGGAGTCTGTTCCGCGCCCTCCGCGCCGGACAGTCCGCCCGGCATCAGGCTTATCTGGACGAAGGCGGGCGGGTGATTCTCAGTGCCTCGCCGGAACTGTTTTTTCAGGTAAAGAATGGTCAAATCCGCTGCCGCCCCATGAAAGGCACCGCCCCGCCCGGAGGCGGAGCGGCCCTTCACCGCTCCCCGAAAGACCGCGCGGAAAATGTGATGATCGTCGATATGATCCGCAACGGCCTCGGCAAATGCGCCCGGCCCGGCAGCGTCGAGGTCCGTGACCTCTTCGCCATCGAACCTTATCCGAGTCTGGTGCAAATGACCTCCACCGTACTTGCGCAAACCCGGGCCGGGATTTATGAAATTCTCCGCGCCCTCTTCCCCTGCGCCTCCATTACCGGGGCCCCCAAGCGGCAAACCATGCGCTGGATTCAGGACCTCGAACCCGAACCGCGCGGCATTTACACCGGTGCCATCGGCGGGCTGTATGCCGACGGCAGCGCCGAATTCAACGTCGCCATCCGCACCGCCGTGCTCGACCGCGCCGACCACACCCTCCGCTACGATACCGGATGCGGCATTGTCTGGGACAGTCTCGCCGGAGAGGAATACCATGAAAGCCGCCTGAAGGCCCGGATTATCCGGGAACCGGCCGATCCTTTTCAGCTGATCGAAACGATCAAAGCCACCCCTGAAGATGGCTGCCTGCTCTGGCCCTATCACCGGCGTCGCCTGCTGAAAGCCTGCCAGGCCTTCGGCTTTGCGGTCTGTCCACAGGACCTGGAGACAAGCCTTCAGGCACAGCTGGCCAGGATCAAAGCCCCCGCCCGTCTCCGCCTGCTGGCCGACATGGACGGCGGTCTCGTCTGGACACAGGCCCCCCTCCCCCCCCCGCAGACCCTGCGCGTGGCGCTGGACACCGTTCCCACGCCGCGAAACCATCCGGAACTCCTCCACAAAACCACAAGGCGAACGATCTATACCGCTGCCCGGGAACGTCATCCCGATGCGGACGAGACCCTGCTGATCAACGAAGACGGCGAACTC
>PXDP01000113.1 GCA_003565035.1 PVC group bacterium
ATTCGCCCGCCGTAGCGAAGGCATGGGCCGTCTGTTCTCCGGTGGCGGTGTTTCCGTCGCCAAAGTCCCAACTGTAGCTGCTGATGGTTGCCTGATGTTCTGCAACGCTGTCGGCGGCATCAAACTGAATCGCCTGACCAGCGGCCTCGTGATTGCGGGTAAAGGTAAAGGAGGCGGAAGGGATTACGGCCCGTGCCTCAATTTTCTGGGTCGCGGCCCGGCGGTTGCCGTCGTTGTCTTCGACGATGACCCGCAGCCACCAGGTGCCGGGTTCTTCAATCGTGTAGGTTAAATTTGATGTTGTACCGATAACCTCCGCCCCCTGAAATCCGGTGTCCAGCGTCCAGCCGTGCAGATAGCCGTTGCTGTGTTCCGCGATGAACGCCTGCGACTGAAAAATCTGCCAGGTATAGCTTGCGATGGACCCGCCATTGTTGACGGTGGACGCGGAGGCATCGGCGATAAAAGTCAGAGGCACCCCGGCATCGGTCACATCAATATCCAGCACCGCATCCGGGCGCAGCGCGAGATCGGCTTTGGTCTGGGCAAACATCCACTCCACAATATCCGCCACGTTCCATCCCACCCGGTGCGGACTGTGCCCGGTGTCCTCAATCCACCAGAAAACATTGTCCAGTGCGCCCACTTTTTCCAACTGATCAAATGCGTGCTCGGAGCCATGGGGATTGCTGTTGCCGTCGGTGGCACCCTGGAGTGAGAACCATTTCACATCCTTGATGCTGTGGACTGAATCTTCCTCCAAACTTTGGAAACCGCCCGCCGAAGGGACCGCCGCGGTAATCAGCGGCACCCCGTCATACTCCGGGCGGCTGGCGTAGGCATGGGACAGGATCGTCATCGACGACCCGCCACGTGAGTGGCCGGAGCCATACACACGGTTGGTATCGATGTTGTATTCCTCAAACAACCAATCGAACACCTCCAAAAACAGGTTCGCATAATCGAGAAAAACCGGCGGAGCATGCAACGGCCCCGGACGTTCCGAATGCAAAAAGGCGACCACATAAGCGGGATGGTTTTCGCGGAAGTGTTCCAGCGCCATGACCTCAGCCAGACGTCGACGTCCATAGGTGGTGAACACCAGCGGAAACCCACCGGGGGGAGCAACCGCGTCTTCCGGTGGGTACATAATTTCGTAATTCAAGGTCTGGGTTGACCCGCTTTCCTGCTGGAACACCCGGCTGCCGGTAAAGGTCCGCTGCTCGAACAGCGCATCCACATCTGCGGCATCAATCATACTGATATAGGCGGCCCGGGCATCCCGCATAGGTTTCGGGAAGGCATCCGCATCCACCGACCGGTAAAAGCCCGGCTCCATATATTCCTCCGGAACCATTTGCGGAAAGGGGTAATCCAATTGGGCAAAAACAGACGCCCCTAAAAAAACCAAACAAAGAAATGCGAAGCCATTTTTCATATCATCAAGAATACCCGGTTTTGACGAGGGGGTATATCCCATTTATACGACAATTATTAACCCAAAAACAGACAGGAAGCCCTTGATTCGCCCGCCAAAAACCTATAGATCAATTCTCTATGCTCCCACCTAAATTAATTCTCCACTTCGAAAGCCGCGAAGACTGGCGTCGGTCTATTGCGAAAGGCATCCTGGAACATGTCCGCAAAACTACGCCGTGGGAACCGGTATTAATCACAGAACCAAACGCCTTGCGCGAACATCTGCGGCACGCGGAGGACACCCGGGACTGGATCGGGGTGATTGGCGCCTTTTTTGAAAACGAGCGGGATTGTGTGCTTCGATGTCTGGACCTGCAAATTCCCGTGGTGAATGTCACCAGTTGGCAGCCGCCTGCGGGGGCGGACTGGGTTCACGCCGATGACCACAACATCGGCGAAACCGCCGCCCGCTATTTCATCGACCGGGGATATCGGAATTTTGCCTATCTGGGCAAAGGGGACTGGCCAACCTCCTCGTCGCGTCTGGAGGGGTTTCAGGCCACACTGCGGGCCATGGCCCTTCCGCCTGCCCGTGTCTATGACCGGGATGAAAACCCGGAAACCTTCCGAGCCTGGCTTGAGGCGCTGCCTCTCCCCTGCGCCATGATGGTGTGCAACGATCTTCACGCACAGTTTCTCTTTACGCATATCGACCTGAGAACCCTCTCGATTCCCGATCATCTGGCCGTTTTGGGCGTGGATGACGACGATCTGCTCTGCACCCTCAGCAAAATCCCCCTTTCAAGCATCCGGCCCGACTGGGAGGAGGTCGGCCGCCGCGCGGCCATGGCCCTGGACCGCCGGGTTTCAACCGTCCCGCCGATGCCCCCGCAAATCCTCGAAATGATCCCCGCCTGCAAAGTGGTCATGCGCCAATCCACGGACGCCTTTGCCATGCAGGATGATCTTGTGAAGAAGACCCTGGCCATTCTCCGCAGCGATCTTCGCAACCCGCCCTCTGTTCAGCATCTTTCCCGGCAATTGGGTGTCTCCTCCCGCACGCTCTCGCGCCATGTCCGGCAAACCCTCGGTAAATCCGTCAAACAGGTCATCCTCCATGCACAGCTCGAACAGGCCTACAGCCTGGTGGTAAACGGAAACCTGCCGATTGGCGAGATCGCCTGGCTCTGCGGATTCAAAAAACAAAGCCGCTTCAACGCCGCATTCCGTGAACGGTATAAACATACCCCGACCCGGCTCCGGCACCGCCCGGATTCCAGTCAGAACTAACCGACACCCGTCCGCAGCCTCAGCCCGGCTTATTTTTTTATCTTTAAAATACCTGTTATTTTAAGAGGCAGTCTCTTTAAAATACCTGTTATTATAAGGGATCCTGTCTGATTTTGAGGTAAGGTTTGGCGCAGTTTGTTTTCCTTTGGCCGGGACTTTTTTTAAGATCTCATTATGATTGTCCTATGTCCACTTATCCTTCAATGCTATTCACTCTCCAGCAACCGGAAATCACCGTCACCGCCGAGGGAGGACTGTCTCTCCTGGAGGCCTCGGCTCTTTCCCCCCGCATGATGATTGCCGGGGACTGGGCCTCCATCCGTATCCACGCCGATGCCGCCCGCCGTTCACCGGCGGCCCTCTACGGCAGTCTGGCCGGTAAAATTGCCGCCGCCGATCTCTCTGTTGTCAATCTGGAGTGCGTCCTCGGCGGAGAAACCCCGGTTCCCAAAGACGGCCCAAACCTCAAAGGCGACCCTGAATCTGCCCAGGCCCTGAAATCCGCCGGATTCGATCTCGCCACCCTGGCCAACAATCACATGATGGACTATGGCCAGGAAGGCCTGGAGGCCACCCTGCGCGCCTGCCGGGAGGCCGGCCTGGACACTGTCGGTGCCGGGACGAACGAAGCCGCCGCCCTGCAGCCGTACTTCTGCACCATCCAGGGGCTCCGTGTCGGTGTGTTGAACCTCTCCGACCGCGAGGACGGCGAGGCCGACCGTCGCTCACCGGGCGTGGCCGATGGATTTGCCTATGCGGTGGACAGCGTCATCCAGTCTATGCGCGATCAATCCGATTTCTGCGTGGTTATCGCCCACGGCGGCAAAGAGTATGTCCCGGTTCCGTCCCTCTACTGGTACGATCAATTGATCCATTATGCGCTTTCCGGGGCCGATATGGTCGTCGCCCACCATCCGCATGTCCCCCAGGGCATGACCTGGCTGCATGCACCGGAGCGGAATCCGGTTCCCATTCTCTTCAGCACCGGCAATTTTGTCTTCCGCCCCGCCGCGTGCGATGGCGCCAATATCCCTCCACATACCACCGACGGATATCTGGTTGAGGTCTCCCTGGAAACCCGCCGGGTGGCCGGCCTTACCCTCTGGCCCTACCGCATTCAACAGGAAGCCGGCCCCCGGCCGCCGGAATCGGCCGTCGAACTCGAAGCCTTCCGCCACCTGCTGCAGGCCCAAAGCGAACCCCTCACCGATCCCGCCCTCGTCGCCGCCTGGTTCGACGCCGCCTGCGAATGGCTCTGGTCTCACGGATACCGGGTGCGGATGGAGGGCCTCACCGCCAAACTCTGTGCCGGCGATGCCGACGCCGCCAAACACGCCCGCAACCATCATCACGGTAACGCTCACCTCACCCTGATTGACCATATAATTCGACGGATGACCTATTCACTTCCGCCCCCCGCGCCCGCCCTTTCCAATGCCTTAAGGTGCTGGTTCACAGAAGGCTGGAGGCCGGAGACTTCTTCATGAACGGATGTCTCAGCCTCTCACGCCTTCCGGTCGGCACCTTTGAATGCGCCACCCGCCTCGACACCCGGGACGGCCGTCCTGTCTTCGGGCCCGACACCCCGGAGAGTATTCCCGGGAACGCCCAGTACGTCTTTCTCCTGCATCTCCCCCGCGGCGAAGCCCGCAGCCTCGATATCGTCTGGCCGCACCGCGAGACTGCGGCCCGTCCCGGCTTCGATTATCCCCACAATACCAACTTCAGTGAAGTCCTCGACCAGGTCATCTTTCTCCAGCCTCATGGAGAGGACTGGGAACGACTGACCTCCGTCCGCCGGCGCCCGCACGGGGTGGAGGTGGATCTGCCTGCCCTGGACCAACCCGCCTGGCTTTCGGTCGGCATCCCCTACTTTGCCTGTCAATATGAGACACTTCTCCGGGACCTCGAAGCGGATCCCGCCTGGGGTGTACTCCGTATCGGCGGCTCCGCCCAAGGCCGCCCCCTCCATGGATGTCTGCGCCCCGCCCGCACGGACGACTCCCGGGGACTCTTTCTGTTGACCGCCTATCAGCACTACGGAGAATGGACCGGACTGCATGCAATTGATGCCCTCATGCGCAACCTGCCGCCCGAAGCCGATGCCTTTTCCTGGGCGGTTGTTCCCTGCATGAATCCCGACGGACTTTACCAGGGCTGGCGGGGCGATCTAATGCACCGCGGCGACGCCCTCCACGAGGCCCATGGCGGCAATATCAACCGAGCCTGGAACCCGCCCTGCCTGCCGGAAAGCATCGCCGCGGCAGAATTTTTCCGGGGTGCCGCCCAAGAGGAACGTGCCCTGCACGCGCTCGATTTTCATATGGGCTGGTCCAGTCCGAATCACAGCGGCGGCGGTCTCACCGTGTACCACAAAGGCGAAATCGATCCGGCAATGGACGCGCACCTGCGTCAATTCACCGAAGCCTTCTTCACGGGCGTCCCCATTCAGGATTTTGCCTGGGAACACAGCCGACTGAACGGCCCCGGGGCCACCCCCTGGTTCACCCGTGAACTGGGCTGTCCCGCCCAAACCGTGGAATTTTCCCGCTTCCAGGCCCACCTCCCCGGCGGACCGCCCCAACCGGTCTCCACGCAATACTATCGCAATCTCGGCCCCCAAATCGCCAAGGCTCTCTGTACGGCTTATGCGGCCGGGATTAAAACATATTGATGCGCACGTATTCCTCGGTGCAGTCGCACGTATATAATACGGCGCTGCCCGGCCCGCCGGTGCCGAGATCCATGGTGATGGTGTAGCGCTTTTCGGCAATGACGGCGTCGAGGGTCTCTTTCGGCGTTCCCGCCGCCATGCCGTTTCGCATCACCGGGATGTCATTATAGTCAATGCCCATCGCGTCGGGGTCGATGTCCACACCGCAGTAGCCCAGCACATCCGCGATCCGGCCCCAGACCGGATAGGTGCCCGCCCAGCCGGTTTTCACCAGAAACGAATTCGCAACTGCCCGCAGGGCTTTGTCAGCCTCCGCATCCGATGCCGCCCCCTTGGCCCGCAGCTCGATGAATTTGCTCATTCCCTCGCCATCCCAGACAATCTTCATGGCCAAATCAAAAATCACGCCGTTGAGCGCAGTCTGAAACTGCGTCCAGTCCGGATGCCCAGGGCTGAGCGGCACATTGCCCGCCGCTCCGTTCGCAAAGACAAACACGGAATCATTGGTGCTCGTATCGCCATCAATCGAGATTCGGTTGAAGCTCTGGTCCACTGCCGCTTTCACGGCCGCGCGCAGGCTCTCCGGTTCGACGGCCGCATCCGTGCAGATGTAGGCGAGCATGGTGGCCATGTTCGGCTCGATCATCCCGGCGCCTTTGCAGAAGCCGCTCACGGTGACCGGTTTTCCATCCACCTGAAGCGTGGTCATGCACAGTTTGGGCCGGGTGTCGGTGGTCAGAATTGCCTGGGCAGCCTCCGGGCCTCCCTCCACACGCAGGGCGCCGGCCAGCAGCCCAATCCCCTTGCGGATCGGTTCCAGATTCAGGGGTTTACCGATGGTTCCCGTGGAACAGACCAGGACCTCCTGTTCCTCAAGCCCAAGCGCCTCCGCGGTCAGCCGCCCCATCTCCTCCGCATCGCGTTCGCCCTGCGGTCCGGTGCAGGCATTGGCATTGCCGCTGTTGATGACCACCGCCCGTGCCCGGCCGTCCGCCAGCCGCGCCATATCCAGCTTCACCGGCGCCGCTTTGACTTTGTTGGTCGTAAACAGGCCCACCGCCTGGGTGCCCGGCACATCCGACACCAGCATCGCCATGTCCAGCTTGCTTTTATCGGCTTTAATGCCGGCGTGAACGCCCGCCGCACGGAACCCCGGCGGCAAATCGCATCGATCGGTAAACACAGGTGCATTCATCGGGAAACCAGGGTTTGAATCAGATAGGTGCGGACCGCCTCCACATCGTTGGCCATCCGTTGACAGCGGGTTTCCGCGTCGGCCAGTGCATCCAGCACCGGATGGTGCGGTTCGCGGCCGATGGCTTTGACAATCGCGTCGGTGAATTTCGCCGGATGGGCGGTCGCCAGACATACCAGCGGATCCCCGGGCAGCCGCAGATCATCGCCGGCCGCCACGCCCACAGCGGTGTGCGGATCGAGCACCATGCCGTGGGCCGTGTCCGCCTCCCGGATCGTCGCCAGCGTCCGTTCCGTATCAATCTGACGGGCCGCGAACAGCTTCAGCGCCGGATGCGCGCCGTGATGCGCCTGCAAATCCAGCCGTCCCGAAGCATTGAAGGCCCCCATCGCCTCACACGTCGCCACCGGATCGGAGCCCAGCAGCGCATACAGAAACCGCTCAAAATTGCTCGCCACCTGGATATCCATCGACGGACTGATCGTATGCGCCACGCTCCCCTGCTCGTACACCCCGGTCTGGATGAAGCGCGCGAGAATATCGTTTTCATTCGTCGCCAGAATCAGCCGGCTCACCGGCAGCCCCATCTGTGCGGCATAATACCCGGCCAGAATGTTGCCGAAGTTTCCGGTCGGCACGCTGAACTGAACCGCCGATGCGTTTTCCGCCCGCAGCGTCCGCAGGCCGGAATACAGATAATACACAATCTGCGCCATCACCCGAATCCAATTCACCGAGTTCACCGCGCCAAGCTGATAGGCCTGTTTGAAGGGCACATCCGCAAACAGCGTTTTCATGATCCGCTGACAGTCATCGAAGGTGCCGTCAATCGCCAGATTGAACACATTCGGATCCAGGACCGAAGTCATTTGCAAAGCCTGCACCGGGCTGGTGCGGCCCTCGGGATGCATCATGAAAATGTTAATCCGCGATTTGCCGCGCACGCCGTGAATGGCTGCCGAGCCGGTGTCCCCGCTGGTGCTGCCGAGGATATTCAGCCGTTCGTCCCGCTGCTCCAGCGCGTATTCAAAAAACTGCGCCAGGAACTGCATGGCCATATCTTTGAAGGCCAGGGTCGGCCCGTGAAACAGCTCCAGGACAAAGCGGTCCCCCAGCGGTACGGTCGGCGCGGTGTCCGGATGCCGGAAGGTCGCATAAGCCCGGTCCACCAGTCCGCGCAGCTCCGCCTCCGGGATATCGGTGAAACGCAGAAAGACTTCAAACGCGAGGTCCGCGTAGGAAAGTTCCGCCAGCCGGTCCAGCTCCCCGGACAAATCCGGGAGCGCCTCCGGGACCAACAGGCCGCCATCGGTGGCCAGACCGCCCAGGCCCGCATCCGTAAAGTTCAGCGGCTCCGCCTGACCGCGCGTGCTCACATACTTCATACCGCCGTCTCCTGTGCGGCGGGTTTCCGCCGCTGAATGCTCTCAATCGCAAGAATCAACACAAAACCCGCCAGGGCCAGACCGACAGCGGCCGCCAGCTCTCCACTCCACGGCGGCAGAACCATCCGGTCCGCAAGAATCACCTGTTTCTCTCCCAGATCCACGATCCGGGTCGCTTCCCGCCAGGGCCAGATTTTCCGCAGCGAACCGACCATGAACCCGATCAGGCCCGCCACCGTCACCCAGTGCCATCGGGCCAGAATCCAGCGCAGCAGCCGCGCAAAGGCCAGCAGCCCCACCACAGCACCCAGGGCCAGTGGGAGCACACCCAGACCGGTCTGCACCAGCAGCCCGAAATCCCGCGCCTGCAGGGCCTCACGGATTAGATTCGCCTGATCCAGCACCCAGGCGTACTGTCCCAGAATCAGCAGCAGAAACGAGCCCGAAATCCCGGGCAGAATCATCGCCATGATCGCAATCGCCCCGCTGAAAAACAGAACCAGAGGTGACTGCGGCATGTGGTGGGGCGTCAGGGTCACAATCAGGTAGCCGGCCAGGGTTCCGCAGGCCACCGCCGCCGCCCGGCTCCGGGTCCACGGCACCGAACGGCCCAGCACCGCGATGGAAGCCACGATGAGTCCGAAGAAAAATGAAAACAGCAGGACCTGCTCATTGTCGTAGAGATACTTAATGCCTTTGGCCAGGGAGAAAATCGCCACCACAATTCCGCCGCCGAGCAGGGCCAGGAACTGCAGAGGCACCGCCGCAAACGCTTCCCGGAACCGGCGGGCGAAAAGATGGCGGATCAGGCCCAGATTAAACGAATGGATTCCGTCCAGCAAATCCTCATACACCCCCATGATGAAGGCCATGGTCCCACCGGAAACGCCCGGAACCACATCCGCGGCCCCCATGCAGATGCCGGTGAAAAAAATGTAAAGACGCTGGGTCCAGGAATTCGGGTGCTTGTGCGAAGTCATCTCTGCGCTTTACTCCTCAAACGATACATCCAGCATCAGTTCATCCCCGATTTCCCCCAGGCGCTGTTCCAGACCGGCCAAATCCAGCCGCTCCGGCACCCGGACCTTCAGTGTCGCATGAAACAGGGTCTCCCCCGACATCGGCGCACTGGAGCATTCCGAACCAAAGGACTCCACGTTCACCCCGAATCCCGCCAGCACATCGGTAATGGCGTGCACGATACCGGGACGGTCCTGGCCGACACATTCCAGCGTAAAACAGCGGCCCGCCGGTTCGTCCCCCATCTCACCTCGCCCCAGAAGACATTGCAGCCCGGCCTCCGACTCAAAGTCCGGCAGCCGTTCGCGGAATGCAACTTCACGCTCCGACGGAATGGAAAACTGGACGATACCGGCGAATTGACCGGCCAGCCGGGTCAGACGGCTCTCCAGCCAGTTGCCGTCCAGTTCGCGGATCAGGGACGCGACATCCTCGACAATTCCCGGACGGTCGGGGCCTAAAATCGACAAAAGCAGGGGGGTATGCATACGATGTCCGGCCCGCTCAGGGCCTTGCCTCCGGCTCCCGGTCCAGGACCTCCCCGTCAGGCACCCAGAACCCGAATTCCTCATGCGCCACCAAACGCGGACGCCCGCCCATCGGGTGAATATATTCCAGCGCCAATGGCTCGCCGGATGGACTGAAGCGGGCGTACACCATCAGCTCAGCATATTTGTAAAACAAAATATGAATGGAGCCCTGCGGATCGATCCGCATCTCCGGCGGAAAAAACAACAACACCTGATCCAGCTCATAGGTACCCATGATCCGGCTTTCCTGGAAATTTTTCACCTGCAGGAGGAGTTCATTGGCATTTTCGCGGTTAATCTTGCGTAAATGAAAGCTCCGGTCCGTGTTGCGGCGGCGGATCCGTTCGACAAGCTGGCCGTTCACCAGTTCAAATCGGTAAACGGGAATTTCCCAAGCATCCTCAAACGCATACAGAATAATCTCGGCCCGGTAACTCTCTGCCGAAGAAAACTGAAACAGGTCCGCCAGATCAAATTCCCGGGTCGAGCGGGTGCCGCTGGGAATCACCCAGGGCTCCGGGATGACCGGCACTCCGGTGCGGCGGACCAGCTGCATGCGTAAATTTTTCACTGAAAAGCGTAAAATCCCGTTTGAATCCTCTCCGCCAAGCCGCAGGGTTTCCCCGCTGTTATTCTCGATCGTAAAGGTAACCGGGATCGACTCCTGCAGCAGAAAAATCCGGTTGTAAATTGTGGCGGAAATCTCCACCTGCGCCGCAAGCGGCAGCCAGATCAGTCCTGAAAAGATCAAGAAAAAGAATGGTTTCATAAAGGTCATCGTCCATTGGCCAAACGGGCCGCGATTTTGTTGGGCATCCCGGCATCCAGAATTTTCTGCTGCGTCACTTTGAGATCATAGTCCAGACGCCGCAGCTCAATGATGTTGTTAAGCATATCAAAAATCACATAAGCCGCCCGGGGATCGCCATCGCGGGGCTGGCCCACACTGCCCACATTGATGAAATATTTCCGGCCGGTTTTGATCTTAATCTTGGAATACAGCCCGGAACGGATCTCATCCCCCTTTTCAAACGCAATCGGAATATGCGTATGTCCGTAGAAGCAGACAGAGGTCGTCTGATAGTTGAAATTCGCCTCCGCATCGTAACGGTCCAGCACATAGCCCCACTTGTTGGGATTGTCCAGAGTGCTGTGCACAATCGTAAAGGTCTCCACCCGGCGCGAATACGGCAGCGCCCGCAGCCATTCCTTCTGTTCATCGGAAATCTGGTTGCGGGTCCAGTTCATCACCTCCGCCGCCATCGGATGAAAGCCGATCAGATCATCCTCCCGCGATCCGTAAAAATCGTGATTCCCCATCACCACCGGACAGTTCATCGCCTGCACCTTCTCCAGACACTCCCGGGGATTGGCATTGTAGCCAATCACATCCCCGATACTGAGGTAATGGGTGCATTTCTGTTTCTCCGCATCCTCCAGCACGGTCTCCAGTGCTTCGAGGTTTGCATGAATATCTCCAAGAATCGCGTATTTCATAGGCTTGTGTAATAAGAGTGAATGTAACACACCTTCCTTAACGGAAAGTCAACCCTTTTGCCAGTATGGAATTTCCGAAGTTTTCCTACTCCTGATTCTTCCTTTCCCTTTGCTTAAAATTCAGCTAGACAGCTTTTATGATTGTTCCAGCCGATTCCTCCGCCCCGCTTGCCACCCGCCGTATTCAGGATGCCATTGATCAAACCGCCGAAAAGGGCGGCGGACGGGTCACCCTCGGCCCCGGCCTTCACCTCACCGGCACCCTCCACCTCAAAAGCCATATCGACCTCCATCTCGAAGCCGGTGCCCGCCTCAAAGCCTCTCCCGATCCCGCAGATTTCCAATCCGTGCACATCGCGGGTCTCTACGGCGGCAACGCCGGCGGCTTCATCCTGCACGCCGTGAACGCCGAACACGTCTCCATTTCGGGCCCGGGCACCATC